>JAAYXM010000126.1 GCA_012515925.1 Clostridiales bacterium | reverse complement strand
GTACTCATGACGATATTCGCGTTCAGCCTGACCGATATTTTTGACACAATCGGAACGTTTATCGGTACCGGCAGAAAAAGCGGCATATTCAGCGACGAGGATGAAAAGCTCATGGAGGAAAGCTCCGGCTTCAAGTCCAAAATGGATAAAGCGCTGTTCTCGGATTCGATTGCCACGTCAATCGGCGCCCTGCTCGGAACCTCGAACACCACAACGTATGTCGAGAGCGCCGCGGGCATCGAGGCGGGCGGACGCACGGGTCTTACAAGCGTGACTACCGCCGTTTTGTTCCTGCTTATGATTTTCCTCGCGCCCGTTGCCGGTTTGATACCTGCGGCGGCCACGGCGCCCGTGCTTATCGCGGTTGGTATTATGATGCTGTCTGCGTTCAAAGAGGTTAAGTGGGACGATCTTGCCGAAGCAATACCCGCGTTCTTTGCAGGTATTTTCATGGCGTTATGCTACAGCATCTCCTACGGAATCGCGGCGGGCTTTATCTTCTACTGCATCGTAAAAATCTGCAAGAAACAGATTAAGGAAATACATCCGATAATCTGGATTTCGACCGCGCTGTTCATTATCAATTTCGTAATATTCGCGGTTAAATACTAAATAACGAAGGCGTGACGCGCCTTAACCTTTTATACCATATATCGCCGTCCCGCCTTTACAGGGGCGGCGATATTTTTAAAAGCTGCCTTGGAGGTTTGTGATTATGCTTTTGAAGTTTTACGGTGCCGCCCATGAGGTTACCGGAAGTATGTTTCATTTAAGCGCGTGCGGCAAAAACATACTGGTTGACTGCGGTATGGAGCAGGGGTCTGATCAGTACGAAAACCAGGAGCTTTCGGTAAGCGCGTCAGAAATCGATTATGTGCTGCTTACGCACGCGCATATCGACCATTCGGGAAATCTGCCGCTTTTGTTTAAGCGCGGCTTTAAGGGTAACGTGTATTCGACCCGGGCTACACACGAGCTTTGCGGAATAATGCTTCGGGACAGCGCGCATATCCAGATGTTCGAAGCCGAATGGAAAAACCGCAAGGCAAAGCGCTCGGGCGCGGAACCTTTCATACCGCTTTACGAGATGTCCGACGCCGAGGGCGTGCTTAAGCTGTTTGAGCCGTACGAATACGGTGAAATAATCGAAATCGCCGAGGGTATTAAATTAAGGTTTACCGACGCGGGGCATTTGCTCGGCTCGGCAAGTATCGAGCTTTGGCTTACGGAAAACGGGATTACTAAAAAAATCGTGTTTTCCGGCGATATCGGCAACCTCAATCAGCCGCTTATCCATGACCCGCAATATATAGACGAGGCCGACTATGTGGTTATGGAATCTACATACGGGGACAGGCTGCACGGCAAGCGCCCGGATTATCTGTCGGAGCTTTCGGATATTATCCGGCGAACGTTCGATAACGGCGGAAATCTGATTATACCTTCGTTCGCGGTGGGGCGCACGCAGGAAATCCTGTATTATTTAAGAGCGATAAAGGAAGCCGGCATGGTACGCGGGCATGAAAGCTTTCCCGTATATGTGGACAGCCCGCTCGCGATTGAGGCGACCAACATCTTCAATGAGAACACAAGGGGCTACTTCGACGATGAGGCGATGTCCCTTATCGAAAGGGGAATAAACCCTATTTCCTTCCCGGGTCTTGCTACGGCGGTTACAAGTGAGGAATCAAAACGAATAAACAGTATTCCGGGAAGCAAAATAATCATATCCGCGAGCGGCATGTGCGATGCGGGCAGGGTAAGGCATCATCTGAAGCATAACCTGTGGCGCCCGGACAGCACGGTTTTATTTGTCGGTTATCAGGCAAACGGCACCCTCGGACGGATGCTGCTTGACGGGGTTAAAAACGTCCGGCTGTTCGGCGAGGAAATAACGGTGCGCGCGAATATCTTAAGGCTTGAGGGCGTAAGCGCCCACGCCGATAAAGACGGGCTTATACACTGGGTTGAAAGCTTTAAGCGCCGACCCGACAGGATTTTTATAGTACACGGACAGGATACCGTATGCGACTCATTTGCGGAGCTTTTGCGGAGCGAATACGGGCATAACACTTCGGCGCCGTATTCCGGCGAGATTTTCGACCTCGCGGCTAATATGCTCGTCATGCGCGGTGAGATAATATCTGCAAAAAAGAAGAGCGAGCTTCAAAAGAGAAAGGACACGGTTTTCGAGCGCCTGCTTGCTGCGGGCAATCGGTTAATCGGGGTTATCAGGAAAAACGAAGGCGGCCCGAACAAGGATTTGGCAAGGTTTAAGAGCCAGATTGACTCATTATGCGATAAATGGGACAGATAGGACTAACAGCCCCGCGCTGCGGGGCGGTTAGTCTGCTTAATATGTGAAATGCGCTGCGCGCATGAAATACGCCTTGCGGCGCATGAAATACGCTTCGCATATTAAGGTTAAGAATAAAAAATTCGCCCCGCGTTTGCGGGGCGTGTGTGTTTTCAATAAAAGAAATCAAACCGGCGGCGTCTTCTCCTGCGGTTAAGCTCGCTTAAAAGCAGTATATCGATAAAATCGCGGAACAGCCCGCGCCGCCTGGAACGGGGTCTGAAGCGCTGTACCGATACTATGGGGTTCATCGCGGCTCTCGAATCATCACCGGTTCCGCCGTGTTCCCTGATGTAATCCGAGAAATCCGGGTACATTCTGAGCATATCCTCATATATGCTGTCGCTCATTTTTTCAATCATTTCCTGCGACGGCATTGTATCATAGGAATCCAGCTCGTCACACGCGGATAAAACGTACGGCTGAAGGCGGTAATACAATTCGGGGTATATAACACGATAGGGCATGTACTGCATGTTGCTGTCCGCGCGGGGTGTCATCGGCGGCATATACTGGCTATCATCGTTTTTCATCATATCTTTTCCTCCATAATTTTAGTATAATAGTTAAAAACCCGGCGGGCGCCGCGAGGGCATACCGCCGGGGATGACGCACTATATACTATGTATCGGAGGAATTATTTGTTAAAGCCTTGATTCTTAAATAAAGCAAATACAACAACGCCCCGCCCGCGTCACAGATTAGATCAAGCATCGTATCGCTAATGCCTGAGGACGCAATCTGCGAGTCCAGACCGAACAGCGTATCGACGGCGTATTCGTATATCTCCCATACCGCGCCCGCCGCGAGGGAAAAGCAAAACGCGAACAGGCCGAAAAGAAACCCTTTCGCGCATTTTGCCAGCCTTGCTCCGGCAACGCACAGCATAACGCCCGAAAATATATGCAGGAGCTTGTCCCACACGGGGATTATCTCATACAGGTTATATACCTTGCCTAAAATCATCGAGGCGGCTACAAACAGCACAAACGCGATTTGCATATCCTTCGGGACCGTTATATTAAAAAGCTTTCGCGCGAGAAACGGTATGAACATAAGCGCTGCCGCGCCGAGGCTTATAAAAATCAGATAGTATTCCCTCAGAAAAAGCCTTTGAACGGCCTCAAGCATAAAAAGCATGAACGCGAACAAAATCAGCTTCTGCGTTTTCCCGAAACGGGTTTTGGTGTCCATATGTAAAAAAGCATCCTTTCGACAATTAATTGCTATAATAATATCATTTTTATACCCCTGTTTCAATATCAGGGTAATGATTGGATTTTCTCTGTTCTCTTTTATCTTCTCACTGAGTATCTTCTACTCGACCTCGCGGAAGATACTTTAGTTGACAATCCGCGGTAAAAAACGTAAAATTAAGTATCTTAAACAGGAGGAATACAGGACATATGAACAGGGTCTTCAGGTGCTATACCGAAAAAAAGCCGGGCTTTGACGTCGAGGCGCGCTCCGTGCTGACGGAGCTTAAGGAAATCCTCGGAATAAAGGGGCTTAATCACCTGCGATTGTTTTGCGGATACGATGTTGAGGGAATTGACGAGGCGGAATACTTAAATGCCCGCGTTACGATTTTCTCCGAGCCGCAGTGCGATTTTTGCTATGATGAAAAGCTTCCGGATTTTGACGGCGCATATCGGATTTTAGCGGTTGAAGCGCTTCCGGGTCAGTTCGACCAGCGGGCGGATTCCTGTTCACAGTGCATCCAGATTATGACCGGAAAGGACAGGCCGCGGGTTAAAACCGCGCTGCTTTATGTGCTTTTCGGCGATATAAGCGATGAGGATAATACACGGATTAAAAACTATCTTATAAACCCCGTCGAAACACGCGAGGCATCGCTGGCAAAGCCGGAAACCCTGAAAGAGGATTATCCGGTTCCCGATAAGGTCGAGAGTATAAACGGGTTTATCCGTATGGACGAAAAAGAGCTTGATAATCTCAGGGACAAGCTCGGGCTCGCCATGGATTCCGGCGATATTAAAATGCTCCGCGATTATTTTAAGGACGAGGAGAACCGCGACCCCACGATTACGGAAATCAGAATGATTGACACCTACTGGTCGGACCATTGCAGGCATACGACTTTTAACACCCATATCGACAAAGTGGATATCAAAGACGAGCGGGTTCTAAGGGCGTATGACAAATACCTTGACGCGCGCCGCGAGTTATTCGGGGAAAAGGCGGATACCCGCCCCGTAACGCTCATGGATATCGCGACCTGCGCGGTGCGCCTGCTCAAAAAGCGCGGAGTACTGACGGCTTTGGACGAATCCGACGAGATTAACGCTTGCAGCATCAAGGTCAGAGCTAATATCGACGGGAAGCCTCAGGACTGGCTTGTCATGTTTAAAAACGAGACCCATAACCACCCCACGGAGATTGAACCGTTCGGCGGCGCCGCGACATGTCTCGGCGGCGCGATTCGCGACCCGTTATCCGGCAGGTCGTACGTATACCAGGCAATGCGTGTTACGGGAAGCGGTGACCCGCGGGTTCCGGTAAGCGAGACGCTGCCGGGCAAGCTGCCGCAGAGAAAGATTACGACCACCGCCGCGGCGGGCTATTCGTCCTACGGCAACCAGATAGGGCTTGCGACGGGCATTGTGCACGAGCTGTATCATCCCGGTTATATCGCGAAGCGCATGGAAATAGGAGCGGTAGTCGGCGCCGCGCCCGCGGAAAACGTCAGGCGCGAAAAGCCGGAGGCCGGCGATGTGGTTATACTGCTCGGCGGGCGCACCGGGCGTGACGGCTGCGGCGGCGCCACAGGCTCGTCGAAGGTGCACACCACGGAGTCTCTCGAAACCTGCGGCTCCGAGGTACAGAAGGGCAACCCGCCCGAGGAGCGGAAAATACAGAGACTGTTTCGAAACCCTAGAATTACGCGCATGATTAAAAGATGCAACGATTTCGGCGCGGGCGGAGTCTCGGTCGCAATCGGCGAGCTCGCGGACGGCGTTCATATTTACTTAGACAGGGTTTTAAAGAAATACGAGGGGTTAGACGGCACCGAGCTCGCGATTTCAGAATCCCAGGAGCGCATGGCGGTTGTCGTAGCGGAGCGTGACGCGGACGCGTTTATAAAAGCGGCTTACGGCGAGAATCTTGAGGCTGTCATCGTGGCGAGCGTTACCGACGAGCCGCGGCTTAAAATGGAACTTGACGGCGCACTTATAGTCGACATATCGCGCGCGTTTTTAAACTCAAACGGCGCGATGAAGTATGCCGCGGTTGAGGTATTAAAAGCAGAATTTAGCGAAGAAACGGAAAAACCGCCGTTTTCCGAGCTTTTCATAAATACCGCGCGGGATTTAAACGTCGCGTCGCAGCGCGGGCTCGGCGAGAGGTTTGACTCAACAATCGGCGCGGCAAGCGTGCTGCACCCGTTCGGCGGCGTGTATCAGGAGACGCCCGAGCAGGTTATGGCGGCAAAGCTTCCGGTATCGGGGGAAACTGATACTTGCAGCGTCATGTCCTTCGGGTTTGACCCGTATAAAACCGAAAAGGATATCTACCGCGGCGCCTCGCTCGCGGTCGTTGAATCCGTCTCAAAGCTTGTTTCGGCGGGCTGCGATTATAAAAACGCCTACCTGTCGCTGCAGGAATATTTCGAGCGGCTTCGAAACGACCCGAAGCGCTGGGGAAAGCCATTCGCGGCGCTCCTTGGCGCGTTTAACGCGCAGGTTGAGCTTAAAATAGCGGCAATCGGCGGCAAGGACTCGATGTCCGGCTCGTTTATGGATTTGGACGTTCCGCCGACGCTTGTATCGTTCGCGCTGTGCGCGGAGAAAACATATAACATCCGCTCGTCGGCATTTAAGGCGGCGGGCAATCCCGTGTATCTATTCATAGCCGACGGCGATATTGATTCCGATATAAATTACGAGGGCATTAAGAAAAACTGGGACAGGTATTTGAAGCTCTGCCGAGAAGGAGCCGTGAGCGCCGGCAGGGCGTTGACAAACGGCGGCGTGGCCGGGGCTGTAATCAAAATGTGCGCGGGCAATAAAATCGGGTTTGAGTTTGATATAAATTTAGACCCGGATATACTATATAAAGAGTATCCCGGCGCGATTATCGCGGAATGCGCGATAGAGGGTATCGACGCGGTTTGTCTCGGAAGAACGGCGGAAAGGCAAAGCATATCATATAAGGAATGTGAAATACCGCTTGACACGCTGCTTTCCGAATGGCGCGGCGTTTTGGAAAAGGTCTTCCCGACGGACGCCGGGGCGGGGGACGCCCCGCGTTTTGAATACAGGGCAGGAGAGAAAAAGTACGCGGTAGGAAGGATTTCCCGCCCCAAAGCGGTTATTCCGGTTTTCCCGGGGACAAACTGCGAATACGACACCGGGCGCGCGGTTATCCGCGCGGGCGGCGACGCCGAATGCGTAATCGTCTCAAATCTCAATTCCGGAGCCTTGAACGAGTCGGTGGAGCGCATGGTAAAAGCGATAGAGTCCGCGCAGATGCTTATAATCCCCGGCGGTTTTTCGGGCGGTGACGAGCCGGACGGCTCCGGGAAATTCATCGCGGCGTTTTTCAGAAATCCGAGGCTCCGTGACGCGGTGCATGAGCTGATCGGCAAGCGGGACGGGCTGGTATTAGGTATATGCAACGGGTTTCAGGCGTTAATTAAGCTCGGGCTCGTGCCGTTCGGTGAAATCCGGCAGGCCGAAAGCGACTCGCCGACGCTGACATACAACCTAATCGGCCGTCACCAGTCAAGATACGCGTTTACAAGGGTTTGCTCGGATAAATCGCCCTGGCTCAACATGTGTAAAGCCGGAGAGGTTTACACCATTCCGATGTCCCACGGGGAAGGCCGGTTTGTCGCGACGGACGAGCTTATTAAAATCCTTGCGGCAAACGGTCAGATTGCTACGCAGTATGTGGATATAAGCGGCAGCCCCTCGATGAAAACCGAATTCAATCCGAGCGGGTCGGTCTGCGCAATCGAGGGTATAACCTCGTTTGACGGCAGGGTTTTCGGCAAGATGGGGCACTCGGAGCGCTGCGGCAGGGACGTCGGCATAAACATATTCGGGAACAAGCATCAGCCGGTGTTCGAGTCCGGCGTGCGCTACTATAATTATTGATGTCTTGAAAGGGCTTTTACTTCCTATGGTATATAATTCGGGTTCCGAAGCCGAAACCCTGCAAATCGGCGAGAAAATATCAAAAATACTGAAGCCGGGCGATGTTGTCGGGATTTTAGGGGAAATGGGCGCCGGCAAAACCGTGCTGGTGCGCGGGATTGCGCGCGGTCTCGGATATAACGGGCGCGTAACCAGCCCGACTTATACGATAGTAAACGAATACCCGACAAGCCCTTTGCTGTTTCATTTTGATTTGTACAGGCTGGGTTCGGCGTCCGAGCTTTACGATATCGGCTTTGAGGATTATATCGCGCGCGGCGGGATATGCGCGGTGGAGTGGTTCGAGAAGGCGCAGGACGAGTTTGACTGTGATGTTGAAATTTTCGCCGGGCGCGTCGGAGAAGATGATAACAAAAGGCGGTTTACGGTAACAGCCCGCGGGAGGGATGTTTTATGAGAATATTGGCGGTCGAATCCTCCGCGAAGTCCGCGTCCGTCGCGATAGCGGAGGATACGCGTATCTTAGCCGAGGTTTTCTTAAACAACGGATTAACCCACAGCAGGACGATAATGCCGATGATCGAAAGCCTGATAAAAATGACGGGTATCGGGCTTGACTCGATCGACAGAATCGCGGTCGCGGCGGGCCCCGGCTCGTTTACGGGGCTCAGAATAGGGGTGTCCGCGGTAAAGGGCTTGTCGTTTGCTACCGGTATACCGTGCTGCGGCGTTTCGACGCTTGAGGCGATGGCACATAACATGCTGCATGTCGACGGCTTAATCTGCGCGGTAATGGACGCACGGGCGGGGCAGGTTTATAACGCGCTGTTTAGGGCATCAGACGGTGTGCTGACACGCCTGACGGAGGACCGGGCTATATCGTCAGACGAGCTTTTATCGGATATTAAAAATGAAAAATATGTGTATATACTTGGAGACGGCGCCGAATTGTGCTATAATATTTTCAGTGAGAAGACGGTCGGGCTTAAGCTTGCGCCCGGGCCGCTTATCCTGCAAAGCGCGCGAGGCGTCGCGCTTTCGGCGCTTGACGCCGTTCATGTTGCCGCGCAGGATCTGAGCGTACGGTATATCAGGCTGCCCCAGGCGGAGAGGGAACGGCTGAAAAGGCTTAAAGAGACAGGGGAGTTGAAGCAATGACAATAGCTTTGGGCGCGGACAGCGCCGGGTATTCCCTTAAGGAGAAAATTAAAAAGCACCTTATTGAAAAAGGCTATGAAGTTAAGGATTTAGGAGCATACTGCGATGAAAGCTCGCATTATCCCGAATTTGCCTATAAGACCGCCGTGTGCGTAAGTAAGGGCGAATGCAGGTTTGGAATACTTATCTGCGGGACGGGCGTGGGAATGTCCATTGCCGCGAACAAGGTAAAGGGAATCCGCGCCGCCGCGGTCAGCGAGCATTACAGCACGAAGTATACGAGGCTTCATAATGACGCGAATATTCTATGTCTCGGGGCGAGAACGTTAGGCGAGGGCATTGCGCTTGAGCTTGTCGATGTTTTCCTTAATACGGAGGCCGAAAAAGGCAGACACCTGGAACGCGTTAAGATGATTGCCGATATCGAAAACGAAAACTATAAAGCCTGATTGGCGGATAGGAGTATATTATGAAAAAACCCGTAATTCTGGAACACCCGTTAATCCAGCACAAGCTGTCCATTATCCGTGACAAGACTACCGGAGTCAAGGAGTTCCGCGAGGTTATTTCCGAGCTTGCGATGCTGATGTGCTACGAGGCCACGCGGGATATGCCGCTTAAAGAGGTGGAGATTGAAACACCGGTGGCTATCGCGAAAACAAAGGTTATTTCGGGCAAAAAGCTGGCCGTTGTGCCGATTCTGCGCGCGGGGCTCGGTATGGTTGACGGGATTATTCAGCTTATGCCCACCGTTAAAATCGGGCATATCGGACTTTACCGTGACCCGACAACGCTTGACCCGGTGGAGTATTACTGCAAGATGCCGCAGGATATTTCCGAGCGGGATGTGCTGATTTTAGAGCCGGCTCTTGCCACCGGCGGGTCCGCGTGCGCCGCGATTGAGATTGTCAGAAACCATACAAAACGCAGCATAAAGCTTATGTGCATACTCGCTTCGCCCCAGGCCATCGAGCGGGTAATGAGCAGGTATCCGGATGTGGAGATAATCTGCGCGGCCATTGACGAGGGATTAAACGACAAGGCGTTTATCGTCCCGGGCTTCGGCGATGTCGGGGACAGGATTTTCGGAACCAAATAGAATTAAGTATAATGGCATTTAACAGGAGGAGTATAAAATGAATGGGAAACTGATAAGATTCTGCGCGCTTGCGATTGCGGTATTCTTAACC
>JAAYXM010000125.1 GCA_012515925.1 Clostridiales bacterium | reverse complement strand
TCAATATTATTAAAATAATTGATGCATTAGTAAAAATTTTGAATATTTTAATTGTTGAACGCTGTCATAATTTGTCGAATAAACTTCTATAATTAACTCGCTATTTCTAAATAAATCTAAAAATAGCTTATAATCCTGACTTCCGTAGCCCGGAAGCAGGCAGGTATTATCATTGTCCGAGTCGCTAATATGAATTATTTTCATGTTTTCGCCCATCGCGGCCGCATATTCGTCTATTCCGACGCCCGCGCGGCAAGCCTGCTTCATATCAAGTACAAAACCTACTTTATCCTTTAATACGCTTTTTAAGGCTTTTAAATACTCCGGGTCCCTTGAGCGGCACCATGAGACATTCTCCTGGCAAAGCAAAACACCGTTTCTGATAGCCGCGTCACAGAGCATTTCATACGCCTTAAAATGCTCCTCGTCGGAAAGCACGTCCGCCGTAAGGTTTCTCGCGCCGTGAAACACGAAGTACTTAGCGCCGAGGAGGGACGCGGCCCTGAAATATCTTTCGTATTGTTCGATTGATTCAAGGAGCCTTCGCTTATAACCCGAAAAGAACAGCATAGCCTCAATAACCGAGGTATACGGATGAACCGAAACTACCTCCACATTATTTTCGGATAACCGCTTCAAAAGCATATCAATATATATATCGGAAAATTCCGACTCGGAGTTTATAAAGATTTCTAATTTTTTAAAATCTAAATCAATCGCGGTGTCAACCGCTTCTTCCGTCGTCTTCGGATAAAATACCGCGCTTGATAAACCTATATCCATTTACAATACTCCTTTTTCGGATAATGAGAAATCCTTTTTGAGCATTAACTCAGCCGAATCGTGGTTTTTTCGCCTCTTTTTGCCTTAATTCAAAGAGCCCGGAGTTTATTCCGGGCTCTGTTTTTATTTTGACTGTTACGCCTTTTTTGCCTTTCTTGAAATCGCGGCCCATATCGGACCCGAGATGAACACCGACGAGTACAAACCCGCGATTATACCCACCGTCAGCGGCAGCGCGAAGTTTCTTACGGAGTCGACGCCAAGTATCAGAAGCATTATCAGCGGAAGCAGGGTTGTCAGCGTCGTATTTAAGCTTCTTTGCATCGTCTGCCATATGCTTGTGTTCACGATTTCATCAAACGTAGCCTTGCGCATGAGTCTTCTGTTTTCGCGGACCCTGTCGAAGATAACGATTGTGGCGTTAATTGAATAACCTAAAATCGTCAGCGCCGCGGCTATAAACGTCATGTTAAGCGGAACCCTGAATATAACATAAGCACTTATCATAATAAGAATATCATGAATAAGAGCGATTACCGCCGCGAGACCGGACTTGAAATCAAACCTTATCGAAATATAAAGCAGCATCAGAACAATAGCTAAAAACGACGCGGTTATTGCCGCGTTGCGCAAATCCGTGCCGACAACAGGATCTACATTGTCAACCGAAAGTATATCGGATTTAACAGCGGGTTTGTCCGCGGTTGCCTCCTCGCCCGCGTTCAGGTTGTATTCGGCTTTAAGCGCCTCGAAAACCTTTCCGCGTGTCTCCGTATCAATCGTCTTTGTCTTGATTATGACCTCGGAACCGTCACCCGCTTTTTGAACGGATGAAGCAGGCTCCCCGATTACGCCTTCGACAATCGAGCCGATTTTATCAAGCTGCGGCTTATCGAGCGAAATATGCATATTATAATGCAGCGTGGTGCCTCCGACAAAGTCGATATCGAGATTAAAAAAGTTCATCTTAAACGGGAGCAAAACAAGGGAGACTATTCCGACAAGACATAACACCACTGAGATTAACGCGAAAATATTCAGCCTTTTTACAATATCAAATCTTTCTCTCATGTTACAATCCTCCTTATGCCCCGTAAGCCTTTAATGACTTTATTTTCATACCCACAAGCTGATAGAGCAAAAATCTCGATACGACAAGCACGGTAAACATCGAAAGGATAACGCCGATTCCGAGTGTTATCGCAAAGCCCGAAATGGGGCCGGTGCCGAAGAAGTACAGAACAACCGCGGCGATAAGCGTCGTGAGATTCGAGTCGAAAATCGCGGTGAACGCGCGCTTAAATCCGGAATCGATAGAAGCCCTTAAGGTTTTACCTGACCTGAGCTCTTCTTTAACTCTCTCGAATATAATTACATTCGCGTCAACCGCCATACCGACCGTCAGGATTATTCCCGCGATACCCGGAAGCGACAGGTTGATTTTAAACGCCGAGAGAAGAATAACCATTAACAGCGCGTAAAACATAAGCGCCAAAGCCGCCGCGACGCCGGGCAGGCGGTAATAAGCAATCATGAACAGTATGACGAGCAGAAGCCCGATAATACCCGCGAGCAGGCTTGTCTCAAGCGCCTTTTCGCCGAGGGTCGGACCTACGGCGCGAAGCTCGACATCCTTTAATTCAAACGGCAGTCTGCCCGAGTTAATCAGGTTTGCCGTCTCCGTGGCTTCCTTGCGTCCGGCATCGGTATAGCGTATATCGGTGCCGAATGTGATGGATACCTCTTCGCTGTTTATACCATCACTGCTGTATTTGCTTTCCACACTCGGCTGACTGATAACCTCGTTATCAAGCGTAATCGCGATGTAGTTTTTCTCCTCCGCCGTCCTGCCCGCGGCCTTTTTGGTGGCTTCGGCGAATTTCGCGACGGCATCGCTCTTTAACTGAAGCTTGATATGATATTCGCGGCGGGATGTTTCAATCGCTTCGTAAGCCGCAATCGCCTTATTTATGTCCTTCCCGGTTAAAACCACATTGCCGTCCGCGTCACGAAATTCCAGCGCGGCGGTTTTACCGAGCTGTTGAACGGCTTCTTCCGGTTTGTCGATATCGGGAATCTCGACGCGAAGGCGCCTGTTATTGCCCGCTATCTGGACAGTTGCCTCGGAATATCCGAGGGAATCAAGCCTTTTTCTGAGAACTGACTGCGCCGCCTGAATATCGTTCTTTAATTGATTCTCATCAATATCATCCGGGACCTGGGCTTCAAACGTAATATATGATCCTCCGCGCAGGTCAATTCCCTGTCTGATACCCTGCGCGGCATTCGGGATATTGAATACACCCGCGTCAAACCCGTAAATCGTCGTAAACGCCATCAGCGTCAATACCAGAAGCGAAGCTATAAAAATAGCAATGCTTTTACCCATTTAAACTGCCTCCTTATCTTGCCGCCGTAATAGTATATACCGACAGCACTGGAATATTATATACATTTATTAAAATTAAGTCAATGCCCGAACGGACAATATTTATACATTATTCGGAAATTTATGCTGCCGTCGGAGGAAAAATCCGCGTTCGCTTTTCTCCGTTGTTTGGAGACGAAAATAACTATACTCTTAAATCGGATTCTGTCAGAATCACATCGGAATATCTCTCGATTTTCGGTTTTACTATGTTCTCAAGAAATTCCTCGGTTTGCCCGACGCTACGGCCTATGAATTTCTCAGGATTTAACTCGGCGCGTATTTCGTCCGCGTCAAGCCCGAAAGCCGGGTCGTTTATAATTCTTTCGATTAAATCGTTATCCAGCCCCGACTGCTTGACCCTAAGCCCGGCCTCTATCGAATGAACCCGGATTCGCTCATGCAGCTCCTGACGGTCCCCGCCCTTTTTAACCGCCTTCATCAGAATGTTCTCGGTTGCCATAAACGGAAGCTCGTCTTTAATATGCTTTTCGATAACCTTCGGGTACACAACCATACCCGAAGCTATATTCAGATAAATCAGCAGAATCGCGTCAACCGCGAGGAAAGCCTCGGGAATCGCAAGGCGCTTGTTCGCGGAATCGTCCAGCGTTCTTTCAAACCACTGCGCCGACGAGGTAAGAGCCGGGTTTAAGGAATTCGCGATAACATACCTGGACAGGGCGCAGATGCGCTCGGAGCGCATAGGGTTTCGCTTGTACGGCATTGCCGACGAGCCTATCTGTTTGCCCTCGAAGGGCTCCTCTATTTCCTTAAGATTGGATAACAGCCGGAGGTCAGTCGCGAATTTGCTCGCGCTCTGCGCAATTCCCGCAAGCGTCGCGAGAACGCCGGAGTCGTATTTTCTCGAATATGTCTGTCCGGACACGGGAACGCAGCCGGGAAAGCCGACCTTTTCGGCGATAAGCCCGTCGAGCTTTTTGACCTTTTCGGAGTCGTTGTCAAATAGCTCCATAAAGCTTGCCTGGGTTCCCGTTGTGCCCTTTGAACCCAAAAGCAAAAGCGAGCTAATCCTGTATTCAAGCTCGTCCAAATCCATTAGCAGCTCGTTTATCCAGAGCGTCGCGCGCTTGCCCACCGTGGTTAGCTGCGCGGGCTGAAAGTGCGTAAACCCGAGCGTCGGAAGAGCCTTGTGCTTATCCGCGAAACCGCAGAGCGCCGAAATCACGCTTACAAGCCTTTTCCTGATAAGACACAGCGCGTCGCGCATAATTATTATATCCGTATTGTCGCCCACATAACAGCTTGTGGCGCCGAGGTGTATAATCGGCTTTGCCTTTGAGCACTGCTCGCCGTACGCCAGCACATGCGCCATGACGTCGTGGCGCACCTCGCGCTCATACCTTTCGGCGGCGTCATAGTTTATATCGTTTTGAAACCTTTTCAGCTCGTCAATCTGCTCATCGGCAATATCCAGTCCGAGCTGCTTTTCCGCCTCGGCAAGCGCAATCCAAAGCCTGCGCCATGTCTTAAACTTGTTGTCGGGCGAAAACAGATACAGCATCTCATCGCTTGAATACCGCGAGGCCAGAGGCGTCTCAAATTTGTTTCGCATATTATTCACCTTCCAACAGCTTATTTACAGCCGCGAGCCTTACGCACAGGCAAAGCATGTCAACCGCGGTTTTAAGCTCGTCCTCCGAGAGATAGGTCGGCGCGATGCGGAGATTTGAATCAAACGGGTCCTTTCCGTACGGGTAAGTCGCGCCCGCGTTCGTCATGGTAACGCCGAGCTCCGAAAGAAGCGCGTGCACCGCCGAGGCGCACCCGGGCATTACTTCAAGGCTTATGAAATACCCGCCGTTCGGCGCGACCCACTGCGCAATCCCCAGCGGCTTAACCTGAGTTTCCAGCGCGTTAAGGATTGTATCGAACTTAGGTTTTATAAAACGCGCGTGTTTTTTCATATGCGCGCGCACGCCCTCGGCGTTTTTAAAGTATCTTACGTGCCGAAGCTGATTGATTTTATCGGGTCCTATCGTCTGATATTTGATTATTTCCTTTGCGGCGTTAATATTCGCGACGCTTGCCGCCATAGCCGCGACACCCCCTCCCGGATAGGTTATCTTAGAGGTGGAGGCGAAAATATAGCATATATCCGAGTTTCCCGCCGCCCTGCACTCGCTGAGTATATTTAAAAGCCTGTCCGGCGTGTCTGTTAAGTCATGCACAAAATACGCATTGTCCCAGAAAATCCTGAAATCGCGCGCCGCGGCCTTGAGCCTCGCGAAGCGCCTGACAGTTTCGTCTCCGTAGGTAATTCCCTGGGGATTCGAGTATTTAGGAACGCACCATATACCCTTAACAGCTTCGTCGCCTGATACGAGCTTTTCAACCATGTCCATGTCCGGCCCGTCATTTTTCATCGGAACGTTTATCATCTCTATTCCGAAGCTCTGGCAAATACCGAAATGCCTGTCGTAGCCCGGCACCGGACACAGGAATTTAACTTTGGGCAGCTTTGACCACGGCGTATTACCCATAATACCGTGGGTCATCGCGCGGGAAACCGTGTCAAACATCATATTGAGACTCGAGTTTCCGCCGACTATAATCTCATCGGGCGACACCTCGAGAAGCTCGGAAAAAAGCTTTTTCATATCGGGCAGGCCGTCAATGCCACCGTAGTTTCGGGTGTCAGTTGAACCCGCGAAGGCTTCACCGTTTGAGGAAACGGCCTTCAGAATACCCTCGCTGATATCAAGCTGGTCAGCTCCGGGTTTGCCGCGCGACATGTCAAGCTTTAAATTTTTGTTCTTGTATTCCCCGAATATCTTTGATAATTCATTTTTTTCGGCCTTAAGCTCGCCGGCCGTCATCTTAACGTATTCTTTCATATATTATCCTCCGTAAACTATATCTTTCCTACGGTTCTCGGAAACGCGATAACATCGCGAATATTCGAAATCCCGGTAAGGTACATAATCAACCGCTCGAAGCCGAGTCCGAAGCCCGCGTGCTTTGTGCCGCCGAATCGACGCAGATTAAGGTACCATTCATAATCCTCGGGGTTAAGATTCAATTCCTTTATGCGCTTAAGCAGCATGTCATGGCGTTCCTCGCGCTGGCTTCCGCCGATAAGCTCGCCTATCGCGGGCACGAACAAATCCATCGCGGCAACGGTTTTTCCGTCGTCGTTCATGCGCATGTAGAACGCCTTTATATCCTTCGGGTAGTTTATAAGAAACATCGGCTTTTTCATAACCTTTTCGGTTAAAAAGCGCTCATGCTCGGTCTGCAGGTCGCAGCCCCAGAATACCGGATACTCGAATTCGCTCTCATGCTTTTTAAGTATCTCTATACCCTCGGTATATTCCATAACGCCGAAATCGGAGTCTACAATCGCGGTAAGACGTTCGATAAGCTCCTTATCGAAGAATTCGTTGAAAAACTTCATCTCCTCGGGACAGGTTTTCAGGACATGGTCAATTACGTATTTGACCATATCCTCGGCGAGCTTCATATCGTCTCTTAAATCCGCGAACGCGATTTCCGGCTCAATCATCCAGAACTCAGCTGCATGGCGCGCGGTATTCGAATTCTCGGCGCGAAACGTCGGCCCGAACGTATAGGTTTTCCCGAACGCGAGCGCGAAGGTTTCGGCTTCAAGCTGACCGGAAACCGTAAGGTTAGCCTCGCGCCCGAAAAAGTCACCGGAGAAATCGACTTCCCCGTCCTCTCCGACGGGCGGGTTTTTCAGGTCGAGAGTCGTTACCTTGAACATCTCGCCCGCGCCCTCGCAGTCACTGCCCGTTATAATTGGAGTATGGGCGTATACAAAGCCGCGCTCGTTGAAAAAACTGTGTATCGCGAACGCCGCCTCGCTTCTTAGCCTGAATACCGCCGAAAAAGTATTTGTTCTCGGCCTCAGATACGCAATCGTTCTTAAAAACTCAAACGAATGACGTTTTTTCTGCAGCGGGAAATCCGGCGCGGATTCGCCCTCGACTTTTATTTCCGAAGCTTTTATTTCAAAGGGCTGCTTTGCCCCGGGAGTCAGCGTGAAAACGCCGGTCACAATCAGGGCCGCGCCCACGTTCTGCCTGATTATATCTTTGAAATTATTAAGATTCTCATCAAGAACAATCTGTATGTTTTTAAGATACGAGCCGTCATTGAGCTCGATAAAGCCGAACACCTTAGAATCACGGACGGTCCTGACCCAGCCGCGCACGGTAACGGTTTTGTCCGCGTATTTTTCCATACTCTCATAGAGCGTACGAACCTCGATAAATTCCATAACAGTTTCACTCCAAATACATTCATCATATCTTAATATTAAAGCATATTTTACCTGAATTGTCCATAAAAAAAATAAGAGCCCCGCACTTATTGTGCGGGAACTCCCATAAAATTATTATTTGTTTCTAATATCACAATATAATGCAGATCAGGCCGGTGCAGGCTTCGTTGATTATGCGCTCGATTGTCTCCTGAAGCTTCATGCGCGCGTCATGCGGCATCCTGTAAAGCTTGTTGTGCAAGCCCTCGTTCACAAGCCCGTAGAGCGAGCGCCCGAAGATATTGGATTCCCAAATCTTTATCGGGTCCTTTTCAAACTCCTTAAGCAGGTAAACAACCAAATCCTCGGACTGTTTTTCGCTTCCTACTATCGGCGAAACCTCGGTCGTAATATCCGCGCGCAGCATATGTATCGACGGCGCGCTCGCCCGCAGCCTTACGCCGTAACGGCCGCCGGATTTAACAATTTCGGGTTCCTCAAGCTTAAGCTCCTCGGTCGTCGGCATAACAATGCCGTAGCCGGTTTCGCGCACCTCGTTGAGCGCGTTTTCGATTTTCTTGTAATCCGCGTAAACCACGGACAGCTCGCCGAGAAGCGGCAGCAAATCCCCGTCGTCCTTTATCTCAAATCCGGATTGCTCGCCGAGTGTCTTGTAGAACAGCTCACGCGGCAAATCCGCGTAAATACTTGCCGCCCCGGAGCCTAAATTGATACTTTCTATCTCTATGCTCTTAATGCTCGGGCATTCGCGGATTCTATCGACGCATTTATTTATATCGCGTATGCGTCTCATGCCCCGGGCACTCTCCAACATCGAACCGTACAGCTCGGTTTTGATTTTATGCTCAAACGGCAAGGTGTCAACCCATGCAGGCAGATAAATATCAAGCTCGGCAACCGGGAATTCATATAGAACACCTTTTATAACCTCGTTGATTTCGGGCTCGTCGATAGTCAGGCAGTTTATCGGTATGCAGGTGACGCCGTGCTTTTCCGAAAGGCTTTTACATAGCGCCAGTGTCCCGGGGTCATGCGGGTGGGCGGAGTTTACAATCAGCATAAACGGCTTGCCTATCTCCTTAAGCTCGTTTATAACACGCTCCTCCGGCTCGATATAGCTTTCGCGCCCGATTTCCGTGATGCTGCCGTCGGTCGTAATCACAAGACCGATTGTGGAATGCTCTGCTATTACCTTTCTTGTGCCGATTTCGGCGGCCTGTATCATGGGTATCTCGTTATCAAACCATGGCGTCGTCACCATGCGCGGTTCGTCGTTTTCAGTGGCGCCGAGCGCCCCGTCGACCATATAACCCACACAGTCAATCAGCCGCACCTTGAAATCGACGTTGCCGGAAACTCTGATATCCACCGCGTCCTCAGGCACGAATTTCGGCTCGGCGGTCATGATTGTACGCCCCGAACCGCTTTGCGGAAGCTCGTCTCTGGCTCTTTCCTTTCGGTAAACGTTATCGATATTCGGTATGACCAGAGTTTCCATAAACCTTTTTATAAAGGTGGATTTTCCGGTACGGACGGGACCCACCACGCCGATATAGATTTCGCCGTCCGTGCGCTGCGCAATGTCCTCATATATATTTCGACTTTCCACGCCAATTCCTCCTTGCGGCCTGTTATTGTCATTAAAATATATATTGGACATTGCAGTGTTTTATACCATATTTATCAGTTTTTTTAAGCGCTATATATCGTTTCTGATTAAATCTTCATAGCTTTCGCGCCTGACAATCAGCCTGGATTTGCCGCCCGATACCGTGACGACGGGCGGTCTCGGAATCCTGTTGTAGTTTGACGCCATCGAATAATTATAAGCTCCCGTAGATAAAACCGCTATCAGATCATTCGGCTTTACGGGCGGGATTTTCATATCCTTACCTATTAAATCGCCGCTCTCGCAGCAGCGGCCCGCAATCGTCACGGTTTCCGTCGCGGGCTCGTTAATCCTTTCGGGCAGAACCGCGGTGTATTCCGATTGGTAGAGCGCGTATCTCGGATTGTCCGTCATGCCGCCGTCAATCGAAACATATGTCCTTATGTTTTTAATATGCTTTACGGAACCGACGGTATATACCGTAATGCCGTAAGGCGCGACAATCGAACGTCCGGGCTCAATAACAAGAAACGGCGGCTTGATATTGTTTTCGGACACTTTTTTCAGAACAGCCGAGGTAAAGCTTTTTACAATCTCGTCAATCTGTTTCGGGTCGTCCTTTTCCGTATATCTGATGCCGAATCCGCCGCCCAGGTTAAGCTCGGCTATCTCATACCCGAGCTCGGACTTGACGCGCGATATAAAATCAATCATCAAATCCGCCGCGTGGACGAACGGGTCAATGTCGAATATCTGCGAGCCTATATGGCAGTGTACGCCCACAAGCCTTATGTTTTTTAATCCCAAAGCGGTTTTCGCGAAATCAAAAGCCTCGTCGTTTATAAGCGCGACGCCGAATTTCGAGTCAATCTGCCCGGTTTTTATAAATTCGTGGGTATGAGCCTCAACGCCGGGCTTTATGCGAAACGAAATGTCGGCGACACAGCCCTCAGCAGCCGCGATTTCGTTAAGCCTTGACAACTCCTCTGTGTTATCCGCGACAAACCGCCCGACGCCCGAGGAAAGCGCGAGCTTTATCTCATCGTCGGTCTTGTTATTGCCGTGAAAATACACGCGATTCATCGGAAAACCCGCTTTAAGCGCGGTATAAAGCTCCCCGCCTGACACAACGTCCGCGCCCATGTTTTCCTCTGCCAGTATCTTGTACATATATTTCGTGCAAAACGCCTTGCTCGCGAACGCGACAAGGAAGTTTTTCCCATAATGCCGGAGCATTGCTTTTCTGTATTCCCGGCAAGTGCTTCTGATTGCGTCCTCATCCATAATATAAAGCGGTGTTCCGTATTCCCTCGCGAGAGCGGGAACGTCAACGCCGCCGATTGTCAAATGGCCTTCACTGTTTTCAGATAAACACGAAGATAAAAACATATCCTATTCCCCAATCACTTTATTTTTTAAAATGCCTATTGATTC
>JAAYXM010000124.1 GCA_012515925.1 Clostridiales bacterium | reverse complement strand
CGTTCGCGGTCTCGTAAACCTTATCGGGCTGCAAATGATATGCTCCGATAAGCTTGCTTCCGGCAGGCGCGCCCGAGGTATAAAAGGCACCGTCATGGAAGTACAGGTTCAAATCGCTTGCCATGGTAATACGGTTCGTTGCGTCAAGATACAAAAGTTCACTGAAGTTTCTGTTATCGTCGAAAAAACCGAAACGGTACCCGTGACCTGTTATATTCTGCAAATTCGCGGAAACAAGCGCGTCGTTTCCGAAAAACAGCCCGACCCTGACAGTCGGATTCGCGGCGGGCGCGGCTAAAGCCGTGCAGACAAGCAAAGAAACTATAACAAGCGCAATGAATACTTTCTTCATCTTTATACCCCTTCAACAAACACGCGCGGATTTTACCTGCTCTATTATAATATAAAAACCGCTATATTTCAACAAGAACGGGGCCGCATTACACCGCGTTTTTGATTTAACCTTAAATTGCATGTTTAATTGTGAACAGTGCCGTCCCCCTCCCCCGGAGGGGAGGGGGACGGCTTCAAATCTCAAAAAACGTTTTCTCCGTCTACAAACTACTATTCTCTAACTACTAAAAGAATCGGGCGGTTTACCCGCCCGATTGTTTTTAGTACATATCCATTCCGCCGCCGGGCATTCCGCCGGCCGGAGCGGGAGGATTATTTTCCTTCTTGTCCGTGACAAGGCTCTCGGTGGTAAGGACCATTGAGGCAATGGAAGCCGCGTTTTCGAGCGCGCTTCTTGTAACCTTGGCCGGGTCAACGATACCCGCCTTGACCATGTCCGTATACTTGCCGGAAAGAACGTCAAATCCGTATCCGTTCTTATTGCTGGTCCTGATTTTCTCCAGAACAATCGAGCCGTCGATTCCGGCGTTGGAAGCAATCTGCCTTACGGGCTCTTCAAGCGCCTTGGCGATAATCAAGGCACCCGTCTTGGCGTCGCCGGAAAGCGTGTCGATAAGCTTTTCGACAGCGGCAATCGCGTTTACGAAAACGGTTCCGCCGCCGGATACGATGCCTTCCTCAACCGCCGCGCGTGTGGCGTTGAGAGCGTCCTCAATGCGGAGCTTCATTTCCTTCATCTCGGTTTCGGTTGCGGCTCCGACCTTGATAACCGCTACGCCGCCGGACAGCTTGGCAAGGCGCTCCTGAAGCTTCTCCTTATCAAACTCCGAGGTGGTTGTTTCAATCTGCGAACGGATCTGGGCGATTCTTGCCTTAATTTCGTTCTGGTCGCCGGCGCCGTCGACAATAATCGTATTTTCCTTTTGAACCTTGACCTGGCGCGCGCGTCCGAGCTGGTCAATCGTCGCGGTTTTAAGCTCCATACCGAGCTCTTCGGAAATAACCTGTCCGCCCGTAAGGATAGCGATATCCTTAAGCATTTCCTTGCGCCTGTCACCGAAGCCCGGCGCCTTGACGCCGACGCATGTAAACGTGCCGCGAAGCTTATTGACAAGAAGTGTCGCGAGCGCTTCGCCCTCGATATCCTCGGCTATTATAACAAGCTTTTTGCCCGACTGCACGATTTGCTCAAGCAGCGGCAGTATTTCCTGGACGTTGGCAATTTTCTTATCGGTGATTAATATATACGCGTCCTCGATAACCGCTTCCATTTTCTCGGTATCGGTGACCATGTACGGGGAAATATAGCCGCGGTCGAACTGCATTCCCTCGACGATTTCACTGTAAGTTTCGGCGGTTTTGGATTCCTCAACGGTAATTACGCCGTCCGAGGAGACCTTTTCCATAGCGTCGGCAATAAGATTTCCGACTTCTTCGCTGGAGGACGAAACAGCCGCGACTCTGGCTATATCCTTATAGCCGTTGACTTTATGAGCGGAAGACTTGATAGCCTCAACGGCCGCGTTAACGGCCTGGCTGATGCCGGTGCGCATAAGCATCGGATTTGCGCCCGCCACGACGTTTTTCATTCCCTCGCGAATGATTGCCTGCGCAAGCAGGGTAGCGGTGGTGGTGCCGTCGCCCGCCACATCGTTGGTCTTTGTGGCGACTTCCTTGACAAGCTGTGCGCCCATGTTTTCAAACGGGTCGTCAAGCTCGATTTCCTTCGCGATTGTAACACCGTCGTTTGTGATTAAAGGAGAACCGAATTTCTTATCAAGTACGACATTGCGGCCCTTGGGACCGAGCGTGATTTTAACAGTGTCTGCCAATTGGTTTATACCGCGTTCCAGAGCGCGGCGCGCGTCTTCTGAAAATTTGATTTCTTTTGCCATAATTATCTCACCTTTTCTCCGGAGCTGTGGTTAGGATTACACCGCTTAAGTCATTTTGCGTCCGGTAAAATGACCGGTGTTTGGTTCTTATTCGACTACTGCAAGTATATCGCTTTGACGAACGATGATATATTCCTCATCATCAATCTTAACCTCGGTACCCGAGTATTTGCTTGTAATAACCTTGTCGCCTTTCCTGACGGTCATTACAATTTCCTTACCGTCAACATTGCCGCCGGGGCCTACTTCAATAACTTCCGCGACGGAAGGCTTTTCCTTGGCGGCTCCGGTGAGAATTATACCGCTTTTTGTGGTTTCTTCAGCCTCGACCATTTTAATGACTACTCTGTCGGCCAGTGGTTTAAGTCTCATCTCGCGTTTTCCTCCTTAATATATTTGTAACCTGATTAATTACGGTTACTGTTTTATATCTAAATTAGCACTCTTGTATATTGAGTGCTAATCGCAAGTAATATAATAAGATAAGTTTTAGAAGAGTGCAAATATGGAAATGTTAATAATTGCTTTAAAAAAGCCGAAATCGGCTGTTAAGAAAGAATAAATATAATATTTCATAGTATTGCTCTTAATTTCTCGCGAATTCTAATTAATCCGTATTATTTACAATTTTTTAATATTTGGCCGTGCAGTTATAGTTAGCATTTGTCAAATGAGTTATACATGGGTCCCTGCCCGCGCGAGCGGGCAGGGACGGATTAAACTTGTGCTCCCGCCCGCCGCGCGGGCGGGAGAGCGCAAACCCGACAAGTTTAAATTCTGAAACTATATCTGCCCGCCCGCGCGGGCGGAACGCCGGGAAAACACTATTCGGTATCGTTTTCGGTTGTTTCTCTGTCTTCCGATACTTCGGTATCGGGGTTTTCGACGTAGTCATCCGGACTTTCGTCTTCGGGCTGCTCAGTATCCTGTTCCTGCGGAGGCTCGGGAACAGGCGGCGCCGTATGCACGGTACAATAACGGTTATACGCGGGAGCGTTCGCCGGGGGAGAATAGTAAAACATACCCTGCGGGGGAGTCTTTAGCTCGCCTGTTTCCGTGTATTCGCGGAGCGTAAACTGTTCATCGCCGAGAACAACGCCGGATACCGGGAAATACCTTTCAAGGTGAAGAAGAGAAACGGTCTTCCTGTTTTCAACCGGGCAGTGTTCGGTAGCGAGCATGTTGGTG
>JAAYXM010000123.1 GCA_012515925.1 Clostridiales bacterium | reverse complement strand
AGCTGTCAAGCTCGCCCTTGTTCCATTCCTTGAACACCTCGTGCATCCCGGGAGCGTCCATGCCGAGAATATCCTTCATGAGATGGTAGGTCTCGCAGATAAGCTGCATATCGCCGTATTCGATGCCGTTATGCACCATTTTCACAAAGTGGCCCGCGCCGTTTTCGCCGACCCAGTCGCAGCAGGGGCTGCCGTCCTCGACCTTAGCGCAAATCGCCTGGAAAATGGGCTTTACATGCTCCCATGCCTTGTTCGATCCGCCCGGCATCATGCTGGGACCTTTGAGCGCGCCTTCCTCGCCGCCCGAAACGCCCGTGCCGATATACAAAAGGCCTTTGGACTCGACATACTCCGTGCGGCGGATTGTGTCCGGGAAATGCGAGTTTCCGCCGTCGATTATGATATCGCCCTTTTCAAGATGCGGGATTATCAAATCGATAAAATCGTCGACCGCCTTGCCCGCCTTGACCATGAGCATGACCTTGCGCGGCTTTTCGAGGTTTTCGACAAGCTCCTCGATGGAATAAGTTCCGATTATATTCTTTCCCTTTGCGCGGCCGTTAACAAATCTTGTAACCTTTTCCGTGGTCCTGTTGAACACGGCGACGGTAAAGCCCTTGCTCTCCATGTTCATGACCAGGTTTTCGCCCATAACCGCGAGTCCGACTAATCCGATATCTGCTTTTTTCATTTAATTAAACCTCCGAAATATGTTTATTTTATTTATTAAGCTTCCAGGGCGGAAGCTCGGGGAGATAAGCGTCGAATTCCTCGATAAGCTTCCTCTCGTATTCGCCCTCGTAAGTGAGATTTATGAATTTATCGAGCGCCTCGTCGAAAAAGCGCTTCCATGACTTGTCCTCGTCGCCCGGGTTAATCGGGTAGAACAGAACGCCGTTTTGCTTTGCCGCCTTCATATCGCCCGGAGCGTCGCCCACCATAAGCACATGGTTGTTATCGTACCTTCCGGTTTTCGCGAGCTCGATGCAATGCGCCTTGTTGCCCATTTCCTGTCCCGCGATGGCTTTGACATACTTATCTATATCGTGCTCCGCCCATTCGCGGTTAAGCGCCTCGCCGGGCGTCGCGGAAACGACAATCGCGTCGGCAACGTTCTGAATTTTCGCGAGCGATTCGCGGACATACGGAAACGGCGGCACGCCGTGAACAAATCTTTCGACCGTTTCGTTGACCGCGTTTGACCACCTTAGCGCCCTTTCGAGCACCGGGTCACGGGTTTCCTCGACCGCGCGGATTAACGCGGGATTGCCGAGCTTCTTTTCGGTATTCGTCCACTGCTCGACCGCAGCGTAATCCGGAAGCTTGAAGCCGCGCTCTATTACCTCCCTGCGCTCCTTAAGAAGCTCAAAAACCTTAAGCAGAGCGGGAAAGCGGTTAATTCCGCGGTACTTGGAATACAGGTTTACAAACTCCGCGGCCTCGCGCGCGTACTTGGAAACAGCCTGGAGTCCCCATTCGTTAATCGTGTTCGGGCAGAAGCACTCCTTATGCTTAATCTCCATCGTGTCAAACGCGCAGCCGTCAGAATCTATACAGATAAGAAAATCATGGGCTTTTTTAAGGTCGATTAATGGCTGGGCCGGATTTTGCATGTTACACTACCTCCTGATGAATTATTCTATTAGCTTAGGCTATTGAACAGATTATTTTCTGTATGCGCTGGGGACATATTCGGCAAGCTTCTTTTCCGCGAATATCGGTTTAAACCGCGCAAGCCGCATAATCCCGCCGATTGTCGGAATCCCGACAAGGTCATCGCCGATAAGCGGTTTCGCGTACTTTATGAAATCGTCCGTCACGTCGGTCCTGTCGGCGGTAAGCCACTCTTTCGGGAACGTGCGCTCCGAATTCGCGACAAGCGTGAGCGGGACCTTGTCATAATCCACATTGTATATGATACCCGGCTTGCGGGTAATCGTGGACATATAGCCGTTGCCGTCCTCCGCGGCGATAACAACCGCCTTCTGACCCAGCTTGTAAGCCTCGTCGAGGTCCACCGCGGACACGAAATTAATGCTCGCGCGCTGGTCTGTGCCCGGAAGCTGGAACCGCGCCGCGCCGCGTGTCTTAAGCCCGACATCGTTTAAGTAATTCGTAATAACCTGGGCAACCGTGGTTTTGCTGGCGCTAAACTGCGTATGCCCGAACGAGTCCTTTGTTTCGCCGATGTTTCCGACGTCGACGCCCTCGCCTATGACGAGTATGCACCGCCCGCGTTTTACAAGCGTTTCGTTGACGCGCTCGGCTATCTCGGGAAGCGCAAGCCCTGATTCCGCCATGCATATGAGAAGCGGCATCTCGCGGTCAGTATCGGCGAGACGTGCGGCGGCCGGGATATACCCTATTTTCCTGCCCATGGCCTGAATAACCAGAACCGGGTCGGCGGGAGAGGAGCCCTTGTTTTCCTCGTTCGCGTTCTGAATAAGGCTTGCCCAGTATCTCGCGACACTGCCGTAGCCCGGGGTATGGTCGATAAGCTTAAACTCGGTGTCACCCACGTCGTTGTCGATTGTCTTGGGAACACCCGTCGCGATAAGCTCGAGCCCCTTTTCACGCGCCAGGATGCTTATTTTATTGGCGGTATCCATCGAGTCGTTGCCGCCGATATAGAACAGGTAGCCGATATCATGCGCCTTGAATACCTCAATTAAACGCTCGAAATCCTCGGTCTGATGACTTTTAAGCTTATATCTGCAGGTACCTATCGAGCCCGCCGCCGGCGTGGTCCGAAGCAGCGCGATTTCCTCCCGCGACTGGGCGCTTAAATCCAAAAGCTCTTCCTTAAGAATGCCCTCGACACCGTGAAACCCGGCGTATACGGTATTGAACTTATCGGGAAACATTTTACAGGTCTCGATTACGCCGCGGAGAGAGTTATTGATAACCGGAGTCGGCCCCCCCGACTGCGCAACCACAACGTTTTTAGGTCTGCTCACTGTGATAAAGCCTCCTTATTTAAAAAACTTGCACTATCTTCATTATAACGAATGTATAATACGATTTCATTGATAAAAGTAGCATTATCCTATGATTATATTGCCTTAAAGCTATACTTTTATTTTTGTCCATTTTCCGGTATGCATTCGCGCGTACGTCAGAGCAATTCTGATTAAAATATCTATTGTCATCGAAAGCCACGCGCCCACAAGCCCGAGCCCGAGCGGATAGGCTAAAAACCACGCGACAACCGGTCTTAAGGCCATAATGCTTATAAAGGAGACGGCCGCGACAAACTTTGTGTCGCCCGCTCCGCGCAGGCTTCCGCTGATGATCACCTGCGATACCTGAAACGGGCTTGTGGCCGCCATGATTATAAGTATCGTCGCGCCAAGCGATATAATGCTCTGCTCGCCGGAAAACATGGATATAAGACTTCTTCCGGTCAATATGTAAAGAATCGCGATACCCGAGGTTATACACAACGCGACCCTTTGGCATACTTTTATATACAGGGTTGCAAGATCCACCCGCTTCGCGCCGAGGTTCTGCCCCACAAGCGTTGTCGCCGCGATCTCAAAGCCCGCGGCAATCGCGAAGAAAAAATTAAGGTTGAGGCAGATCTGGTGTGTGGCAAGGCTTTCCGTTCCGAGCCCCGCGACCAGTCTCGCATAGAGCAGAAATCCTATCCTGACGCATAACTGCTCCACCGCCGCGCTCGAGCCTATTTTATAAATGGTTTTGAGTATCGCCCTGTCAAGCTTAAACTTGATTTTGTAAATGCTCAGGAATCCCTCGGGTTTTTTAAGCGACAGCAGGGCGGCAAAAAACGCGACTGTGTAACCTATCGTCGTCGCAATAGCGGCTCCCGAAACCTCAAGCCGCGGAAACCCGAATTTCCCCTCTATTAAAAGATAGTTGAAAACCACATTGACAAGATTCGCGAGCAGGTTTATCTGCATCGATATTTTTGTATTGCCCGCGCCGCGCTGTGCCGCGGTTATTATAAGGGCAAGAGCGTTAAACGGTATTCCTATGAGCAGGAACCGAAAATATGCCGTCGCGTCGTCGATTATTTCATTATTAGCCCCCGCCATATATAAAAACTGACGGGCAAATATATATGATGCCGCCGAAATGACAATCGCGAGCACGGCGCTTATCGCGAAGCCGTTAAGCATACAGTCATTCGCTCCCTGACTGTTTTTTTCGCCCCGCCTTCTCGCGACTATCGCGGTAACCGAGGTGCCGATTGCCATAAAGGCCGCGAGCACTACAAACCTCGGCTGGTGCACAACACCTACCGCCGCGATTGCCCTGTGACCCAGCACACTGACCATCATCGTGTCGACCATGTTAATCATGGTCACGAGCACCATCTCTGTCAGCGCGGGCCAGGCTAATCTCACGACACTGCCGTACGCGCTGCTTGTTTTCGGCAGCTCACCCTGTCTTTTGCTATCCGGGACCAAAAACTCAGGCGCGTACAGCCGTCTTAAAAACGCCATTTAATAAACACATCCTAATTTTTTTACAACATGAATAATTTTTTCAAATACATGAAATTACAATATAAGTCGAAAAACCAAATATATAAATTATACATAAATAACAAAAATACCCTTGACAACTCCGAAGATTAGTTATAGAATAATTCCGGAGAATAAAATCGGAGGGTATGAAAATGAGAAAGTACGAAAATCCGGAAATCAATGTTACTTTTTTCAAAGCCGAAGAGTGCATTACCATAAGCTTTGCTTTCGGCGATAGTACAGGTATCGAGGATTACGGCGCAATCTGACGCGGAGACGGCTACATATGTGTATTCCGTAACAAGTCTGCTCGAGCTATTATTTGGTTTGGGGCAGACTTTTTATGCTTTCATTAGGTAAAGCTGCTTTATGCCTTGCGGCACAAAGCAGCTTCTTTTTTGTCATTTGTTGGCTATTGCCTGCGCTTCGAGCGCGAACTTGGTAGCCATAATCGCGTCATATGTTGAAACAAGCGGCTTGTGCGAACCGCTCTTTAACGCGAGCACAAAATCCTTGACGCTCGAATGCTCGTAACTCATAAGCTCCACGATCTCGGGCGGGCGGGAATCCGTAACCAGCTTAAGTGTATCCTCCGGATACACAAGCACCTCAATAAACCCCTTGGTGCCCGTAATCAGAGCGCGCGTATCGCCGTGGGCGGGAAACGCGTCGGGCGTCAGCCAGTTTTCATTAACCATGACTTCCGCGCCGCTTCCCATTTTAACGAACACGCAGCCGTTATCCTCGATATTATAGTTTTGGAAACGATTGTTTGACGCGGTGGCGGCTAGTATTTCAGAATACTCGCTGCCCGTATACCAGCGCGCCAGATCCAAATCATGAACACCGATATCATTTATAATTCCGCCGTACATTTCGGGCTCAAACATCCAGCCCGGCCGTTTTTCGGGCGCAAGCCTGTGCGGGCGGACAAAATAAAGGTGCGTCACCTTTCCGATTTCCCCCGCGTCAATCAGCTTCTTCGCGGTATAATACGCCGGCGCGTATCTGCAGGTAAGCCAAAGCGCGATTCTTAGCCGCGGGTTTTCCGCGAGCGCTTTTTCTATCGCGAACAATTCGTGCTTTGTCGTGACAAGCGGCTTGTCGAACATTATGCTCTTGCCCGAACGAAGCGCGCGCAGCGCGATTTCGCCCTTCCTGCCGTTGATTGCCGATGACATGACAGTGTCAAATTCCTCCGCGCCGTAAAGCTCGTCCTGACTTTGACAGACCTTCGCGTCGGGGACCATTTCATGCGCCTTTTCAACGTTTTCCGGTGTATCGGGGTCGCAAATCGCGCATATTTTAAAATCGTCTCTCTCGGCGAGCAGCTCTTCGATCATACTGAAAATATGCGGATGACCCAGCCCGATAATCGCGGTTTTAAACATATTGGTCATTCATTCCTTTCGATATTGTTATAAAGGCATAATCCAGTTAAATTCATCCTTTATTTTGCCCCATTGAATGCCCGTAATAAAGTCGTAAAGCTTGTGGGTAAGCTCTCCGATTTTTCCGCCCGATATCGCAATCCGCTCTCCGTCCCAGTCGAGCTCGCCTATCGGGGAGATAACAGCCGCGGTACCGCTGCCGAAAGCCTCGGAAAGCCTTCCGGAGCGCGCCGCGTCAAACAGCTCGTCAATGGATAGCCTGCGCTCGCTGACTTTTACGCCCCAGCTTTTTAAAGCCTCGATACAGGACATGCGGGTTATGCCGGGAAGAATACTCCCCTCAAGCGGAGGCGTGACAACCTCGTCGCCGATTTTGAAGAACACGTTCATCGTCCCGACTTCCTCGATATAGCGCCGCTCAACGCCGTCAAGCCAAAGCACCTGCGTATAGCCCTTGTCCTCCGCACGGTGCTGCGCGCGTATTGTCGCGGAATAATTGGCGCCGACCTTCGCAAAGCCGGTTCCGCCCCTGACGGCGCGGACATCCTCCGTCTCGACGAAAATTTTAACCGGGTTTATGCCCTCGGGATAATACGCGCCTACGGGCGACAGGATTATATAGAATTTGTATGTCTTAGAGGCGCGCACGCCCAAATGCTCGTCCGTAGCGATTGTAAACGGCCTGATGTACAAAGACGTGCCTTCGGCGGACGGAACCCAGTCTTTGTCAATATTGACAACGGCGCGAAGAGCGTCCATAAAATCGTTCTCGTCTATCTCGGGAATGCAAATACGCTTGTTCGACTTATTAAGTCTCCTGATATTCTCAAGCGGGCGGAAAAACTGGATTTTCCCCTCGCTTGTCCGGTACGCCTTCATACCCTCGAAGGTCTCCTGCGCGTAGTGTAATACCATCGCGGCGGGAGAAATGGATATCGGACCGAACGGTACTATGCGCGCGTCATGCCAGCCGCGCCCTTCCGTATAATCCATTTCAAACATATGGTCGGTGAAATAATTACCGAATCCGAGCTTATCCTGCGGAGGTTTCGGCTTCAGAACCTTCGCCCTGTTAATAGCGATTGACAACATATTAATCCTCCTTGTATTTCGTCGGAATACCGCATAAAGCGACGAACCGAGAGACTTAGAATAAAACGATATTATTATATCATAAGAAAAAATATTCTTAAAGCATATTTCTGTATATTTTTTCACGCATCGGCGGGCTTGTTTTAGGTAAAATTTTAAAAACGGCCCGACTGTAATAATATATATTACGATTATATTTCAAAATCGGCGGCGATATTGTAAATTATGGGCGCGCGGTGCTATAATAACCATGGAGCATTGTACTTTCCGTAAGGGGGTGAAGTTGTTTGAAGCGAATAACGGCTCTTCTGATTATGATAGTAATTATTATATCGGTTTTACCCGGCCCGGGCTTCGCGGCGGGCGAAATCGTGTTTTTTGCTACAAACAACCTCATGCTGCCGCTTACGGACGCGATGCCCTTGAAATCCGGCGGCGTATGGTACGTTGACTACAACAGCTTTACGAGCGGTGACCTCAAGGTCAGCAGCGCATACAACGAGCAGAAGAAAACCCTTGTGCTCTACACCTGGGACACCACGCTTATCTTCAATATGGAGAACACGACGGCGTATACCACCGACGAAATGATAGCGCATAAGCAATGGTGCTTCGCGTACAACGGTACACTGTACGTACCCGCGGAGTTCACGGCTAAAATGCTGGGCTTTGAATACTCGTACATTGATGATATCCCGCTTATCCGAATTAAAAGCGACACCAACGTGCCCGACCATGTTTACTATTATATTGCCCAAAGCAATAAAAAGCATTTTTTAGACGCGTACAACGCGGCAAAAAACAATCAGAACGGGAAGCCGCAAACAAACGGTGATTCCAAATCGCCCGAATCGCCGCCCGACCCGCCCGCCTCGGGGCAGCAGCCCTCCGGGGCGCGTAAAATCGCGTATCTGACCTTTACGATAGAATCGGGAAGCTATAACGGCAAAATCCTTGACGCGCTTTCCCAGACAAACTATAAGGCGACGTTCTTTATTCGCGGTTCAACGCTTATGCCCTACGACGACAGCATCAGAAGAATGGCCGCCACCGGGCATTCCATCGGGCTTGCCGGGTGGAACGGCGGCGCGGATTTTAAGTCGGGTACGGATACGATGGCTTCGGAGCTGACCCGCGCGAACGATTTATTGTATAAAATCGCGAAAGTAAAAACGCGTCTCGTGCGTATCCCTGGCGGGAGCAAATCACTTCCCGGCAAGGCATACACCGACGCGCTGATTGAGGCGGGATACAGGTATTGGGACTTTAACGTTAACCCGAAGGGTACATATAAAAACCCGTCCGCCAATACGGTTTACAACAACGCCGTAAGTCTTCTGAAAAACCGCGCGGTCCCCGCCGTCATCCTTTTAAATGACGACGCGAGCACGGTTTCCGCGCTTCCGCGTATATTGAAATATCTGAAGGATAACGATTATATCGTAAGAACGATAAGCATACTCGACACCCCGGTAAATCAGAATAACGACCGCAGATGAGCTGACTTATGATGCTTTAAAAAGCATCATAAGTCAGCTCAATGAAATTCGTTCCTTACGGAACGAGTGAAATACGCTTGCGCGTGTGAAATACGCTTCGTATATTAAGGAATGAATTTAATTTCATAAAACCTATAATAAACAAAAATATGTGGCTCCCGCGCAAACGCGCGGGAGCCACGGTATTCTTATTCGATTTTCTTATTCGGCTTTTTCGTCGGATATAAGCTCTTTTACGGAGGCGGCAAGACCCGCTAAGCCCTGAATCTCGGAGGGTATGATAATCTTTGTCGCCTTGCCGTCCGCGGCTTTGGCAAACGCCTCAAGCGCCTTAATCTTAATAACGGAATCCGAGGGGCTTGACTGGTTAATCATTTTGATTCCCTCGGCTATCGCCTGCTGGACTTTGAGAATGGCCTCCGCCTCGCCTTCGGCTTCAAGTATCTGCTTTTGCTTTTCGGCCTCGGCCTCGAGTATCTTGGCTTGCCTTGTCGCGTCCGCGCGAAGTATAACCGCCTGCTTTTCGCCCTCGGCCTCGAGTATCTGGGACTGCTTGACACCCTCCGCCTTGAGGATTGCCTGACGGCGCTCACGCTCCGCCTTCATCTGTTTTTCCATAGCCTCCTGGATTTCACGGGGAGGAATGATGTTGCGAAGCTCGACGCGGTTAATCTTGATACCCCACGGGTCTGTCGCCTCGTCGAGAATCAGGCGCATTTTGGAGTTGATTATATCGCGCGAGGTCAGAGTTTCGTCGAGCTCCAGATCGCCGATAATGTTGCGCAATGTCGTAGCCGTAAGATTTTCGATTGCCGAAATCGGATGCTCGATACCGTATGTATAGAGCTTAGGGTCGGTGATTTCATAATAGATAACCGTATCAATCTGCATTGTTACGTTATCCTTTGTGATAACGGGCTGCGGCGCGAAATCCGCCACCTTCTCCTTAAGCGAGATAACCTTTGAGACCCTTTCGATAAACGGTATTTTGATATGAAGCCCGACCGACCAGGTGGTGCTGTAGGCGCCGAGCCTTTCGACAATCCGGGCGGTGGCCTGTGATACTATCACCACATTAGCGGCTATAACCCACAAAGCAAGTATCGCGAGAATAATCCAGACATACAGCATGATTACACGACCTTTCCTCCGCTTTCGCGGTCTTTGAGATTTACTATAAGCTTTACGCCTTCAATGGCTTTTACGGTAACTACCGACGAGGACAGTATTATATCCCCGTTATCCGAACGCGCGGTCCAAACCTTTCCCGCTATACGTACGGCGCCCATACCCTTGATGTTGTCGATATCCTCGGTGACGACAGCCGTTTGCCCGATAAGGCTCCCGGCGTTCGTGGCCGTAATCTTCGGGACCACAAAACGCTTTACCAGAGGTCTGGTAAAGTACAAAAGCAGCGCTGACGCGATTATGAATATTATAATCTGAAGCCAGAGCTCTGCCCCGAACGCGGTCGCAATCATGGCCAGAAGCGCGCCCGCGGCAAACCAAATCGAGGTAATACCGGCGGTTATCGCCTCAAGTATACCGAAAAACACAATCGCGCCGAGCCAGAAATAAAGCATTATCATATCCAGTTTTACCACCGCCCTCTGTGTATACCCGTCGCTAAACCGGCGGGCACACATACTTTATAAATAATTATATCATACTTACTTCGGAATTAACAACAGAAAATCAATAAATCCGCCTGATATTTGTCTATTATTGATAGTGGAATATTATTCTGATAAATGCTATAATACAACAAAAGGCAGAGTAGGTATTTGCGGGTCAAGTGCCGCGCGAACGGGGAGTTGTCGCGCGGACGAAAGCGTGTTTCACGCTGCCGTGCAGGTACCGCATCCCGCTGCCACAGATTGGGTTTGCCCTCTTTGTGGTTTAGCCGGCATGCTTGTGGGTTTTGGCGCTTTACCGCACGGGCGGGCCGGATTGTTACAGGGATTACTCACCTTGAATTGCAAGGAGGGTATTTTTTATGTTCAAAAACAGATTCGAATCAATGTTCAGGGAGCTTGGCAGCGTATCGGGGCTTGTCACGTGCGCGCTTATCGTCGCGGTGTATGTCGTTTTGAATTTCATGTCGATATACGTTCTTCCCGAAATAAAGCTGACGTTTGCTTTTCTCGCGCTCGCGGTGCTTGCGGTACGTTTCGGTCCGGTTATCGCGGCGTTGGCCGGCGGCGCGGCGGATGTCATCGCGTTTTACATCCGCCCGATGGGTTCATTCGCGCCCGGGCTTACGCTGTCGGTTATGCTTTCGGCCTTTGTTTTCGGGCTCTTCTTATACCGTACAAAGCTTGAGCTATGGCGCATAATCGTTTCAAGAACTATTATAAACGTGTTTCTTCATACACTGCTTAATACATATTGGCTGTCCCTGCTTTACGGCAAAGGCTATTTCGCCATGCTGCACGCGCGCGCGTTAAAAAACCTGGTTTTACTGCCGATAGAGATATTCCTGATATTCGTAGTATTAAAAGCTTACGACAGGATTATCGGGCGGCAGAACGCTTAAATAAAAATCCTAAAAGCGCTGACATAGACAGTGGGGGCGGGAAACCGCCCCCACTGTCTATGTCAGAATTCCTTCTTTAAATAGATTCCGCATGATATCAGGTACGAACCCATAAGCAAAGCCGGAATAAAAAACGGCAGCAGCCACAAATCATCCTCGCCCGGCATTTTCAGGCTCAGCCTTGACATAATGGTTGTCAGAATCATCGGGGTAAAGCAGATAATGAACATGACAAGTCTACCCTTTTCCACGCCGAATTTATATAAGACCGGCAGGATAATACTGATAAAAATAAAGCTGATAACCGTTACAAAGTATACTACGATAAGCTGCTCCGCGAGATTCACGTCAATACCGAACGCGTAAACCATAAGGCTTGTAAGAAGCGATATCACGACGCCCGTCAGAATCAGAAGCACCGAAACAATGTATTTGCCGGATACAACGATTCTTCGAGAGACGGGCGTTGAAAGAATAAAGTTATCCCATTTCGCGTATTCATCATGTGAAAACGAGGTTATCGCCATAACCATAAACATCATGATTAATACGCCGCTTGCCATGCTTCCGCCGTTTAAACAAGACAATACGGATAAAACCACGAATACGGCAATCGGAATTTTAAAATAATTCTTTAATAGACAGAAATCCTTTATCAGCAGCCCCTTCATTGAAAACCTCCTGTTTAAACCGGACATGGGGCGGCCGCATGGTACCGCCCCATGTGTCCTAAAATTCCTTTTTTAAATAGATTCCGCATGATATCAGGTACGAGAGTATAAGCAAAGCCGGAACAAAAAACGGCAGCAGTCCGAAAAACCGCATAATATCTTCCTCGCTCGGCATACTTACGCTCATCCGCGACATAACCGTTGTAATAATCAACGGTATGAAGCAAACCACGAATATTACAAGCCTGCCTTTTTCCGCGCCGAGCTTATACAGAAGCGGCAGAATAACGCTTATGAAGACGAAGCTTAAAAGTGTCACAAAGTAGATTACGGTAAGCTGTTCTTCCGGATTGTCAAAAACTCCGAACGCGCTTAAAGCAAGACACGCGACAAGCGAAACAACCGCGCCCGTCAGAATAAGAATAATTGAAACCGCGTATTTGCCGAATACAACGTTTCTTCGCGAGACAGGCGTTGACAGTATAAAGCTGTCCCATTTTGCCTGCT
>JAAYXM010000122.1 GCA_012515925.1 Clostridiales bacterium | reverse complement strand
CGTTTTTACGCTAAAACTATTCCGTTTCTATCAAAGAAAACTATCCGCGGCTTTAGAGTATCCGTTATTTCGATTATTCCGAACGAATAGTAAAGATTCATTCTCTTGTCGTTTGCCGAGCCCGGGTTAAAAAGAAGGGTTTTGCCGTGGTAATCGCAATACGGGTTATGACTGTGCCCGAAAATTATGCAGTCAAGCTCCTTGTTATTGAACCTTTCGACCGCTCTGTCCAATGTGCTTCCGAAAAGACCGTGGCCGTGGAATATTCCGAATTTTTTCCCGCCCAGCTCTATTATCGCATCGTCGCCCAAAAGCTTTTTTATTTCCGGCGGGTCGGAATTTCCGGATACCGCCGTGACACGCGAAATATCGCTTAAACACCGCAGAACGCTTAAATCCGTCAGATCTCCCGCGTGAATAATATGGTCGGCATCCTTAAATGCTTCCAGTACGATATCTGGGATTCTTTTGCCTCTCATCGGAATATGCGTATCGGAGAGAACGCCGATTTTCAAAGCCTTCACATCCTTATCTGTATTTATTTATCTTTATATATTAGTGCAAGGCAAGGAAACATCGCCCGAAATGGGACGTGTTAAATACGTGTCGCGATAGACGCGTTTAAACGTGTTAAAGGCTTTACGGGCGGTTTTTTCATCGTCGAAAACACCGAATACGGTACTGCCGCTGCCGCTCATCAGGCTTCCCAACGCGCCTGATGAGTCAAGCCTGGTTTTAATTTTCTGTATTTCCGGCTTTTCGCGTATTACAACCTGCTCGAGCAGGTTAAACATATTCGAGCAAATATCCTTAAGGCTTTCGCGCTTAATGGCGTCAACAGCCGCGTTTATATCGCCGTGTCTATCGGTTTTGTCAATATCAAGGCTTTTAAAAACCCGGCTTGTGGACATGCCGAAATTCGGCTTAACGAGCAGAATAAAACAATCCGGCAGAGCGGGAAGACTTATAAGCTTTTCGCCGATACCTCCGGCAAGCATTGTTCCGCCGTATACGCAAAAAGGAACGTCCGCGCCGACACTCCCGCCGATTTCGGACAATTCCCGTATTGAATAGTTCGTCTGATATAGTGTGTTAAGCGCCTTAAGAGCCGCTGCGGCGTCCGCGCTGCCGCCCGCGAGACCCGCGGCCACTGGGATTTTTTTCTCGATAGATATCAGCACGTCCGGGTTTTTTATATCGCTTTTTTCGAAAAAAGCGTTCGCTGCCTTGTAAGCGATGTTTCTGTCATCGCTTGGCAGGTATTCGAGGTTAGTGCATACACGAATTCCGGAAACGCCCGTATCACGGCGCGCGGCAATCACGTCACGGAGCGAAACACTTTGCATTATCATGGAAAGCTCGTGATACCCGTCGGGCCTTTTGCCGAGCACGTCAAGATAAATATTTATTTTTGCGTAAGCGTCGGCAAAGCAATGGCGCATTATTTATTCAACCTTCATTCTTTAAAAAACATCTTTTTAAAGTCAATTGCTTTTACGGGGCAAAGCTCGTGACAGCAATAGCATTTTATGCATTCGCTGTAATCTATAACCGCGGTTTCCCGTAGGGATATGGTTTCCTGCGGGCAGGATTTTGCGCAGCTTCCGCAGCCTATGCATTTATCTTTTATAATTAACGGATAAGGGATAAGAAATCTCTCAAACAGCTTTCTTACGGGCTTTGGCAGAAAGCTTAAAACCTGCATGCTTTTCTCGGTGGGAGGCGGCGCGAACCTGCATAAAAACCCGTCGGGAATCCCGTCCGTTTTAAAAACCTTGTTTGTGTCGTTGACTGTATAGTTTATTGTATCCGGTATAAGCCCTCTTTGCGCGGCATCACTTAGCGTCGGGACGTTTTCCGGTTTAAACCCCATAATATTTACCGCCGCGAGGTCGAGCGCGTGCGCGTTTATGCCGCCGAGTATTACGCCGGCGTTCTTCGGTATGCCGCCCGAAGGTCCCTTGCCCTGCATGCCCGTAACACCGTCTATTATCGATAAGGATGGGGAGACCGCCTCGCAAATATCCACCAGCATTTGCGCAAAATCACTTTTGTTCGGAAAGCGTTTATGCAGCATGGGCTTTGAAAGGCCCGGGATTACGCCGAAAAGGTTCTTGACGGCTCCGGTATAGTACATAAAACCGTGGGTTTTAAGCTTTGCGAGCGAAATAATAAAATCCGAGCTTTTAACAGGTGATATGACGCGGATATTATT
>JAAYXM010000013.1 GCA_012515925.1 Clostridiales bacterium | reverse complement strand
TGCTTGTAAACGCTATGAATATTACCGCAAGCGTGTTTATTAACGACGACGAAAGCGGGCTGCACCACGATTTTGAAGCCTGGCTCGAAAGCTTAGCGCCCGAAAAGCCTTACAGCCGGTACAGGCATAACGGTTACGAGGACAACGCGGACGCGCATCTGAAGCGTACGATAATGGGGCGCGAGGCGGTTTGCGCGATAACCGGCGGCAAGCTGGATTTCGGCACATGGGAGCAGATTTTTTATTATGAGTTTGACGGCAAGCGCGACAAGCGCGTGCTTATAAAAATCATCGGTGAATAAAATGCGGTTGTTTGTTGCTGTAAATTTCGACGAGCGGGTAAAGGATACGCTTTGCGATACAATACGCGGGTTTAAAGAGCAGACAAAAAGCGGCGTTTTTACACGCCGCGAAAACCTGCATCTTACATTGGTATTTATCGGTGAAACACAAAATATAAAATCCGCTGTATCCGCCATGGATAAAATTTCGCATGAGCCTTTTGAAATTTGCCTTTCCGGAATCGGAAGGTTTCGCAGAAGCGGCGGGGATATTTACTGGGCAGGCATTAGGGAAAGCCCGATGCTTTTTGCCCTTCAAAAAAGTCTGCATGATAACCTCGCGAAAAACGGCTTCAGGCTTGAGGACAGAAAGTTTTCCCCGCATATCACGTTGGGAAGACAGGTAACGCCGGCTGACATTCCGCCCGCCCTTGATGATTTTAACGAAGTTCTTTCCCATGTCCGCATACCCGTGGGTGAAATCCACCTGATGAAATCCGAGCGCATTAACGGAATCCTCACCTACAGTTCGATATATACCCGCCGGCTTGGTATTACCGGCTTTCAGAAGCCGGACTGACGCGCGCATTGCATCAGGATACAAATCGGCAAGAGCAATAAACAAATCCAGAATAACATTCTCATCCCTCCTTAAAAAGTATCGCATTGCTCAATTGCGCGAATTTATGCTTGCCTTACGGGCAAGCTTTTTGTATATTACGACTCTTAAACCGTTCGGCATTGCAACCTGAAGTACAAACCGGATTGCAACATTATATATAAGCCGCCATACCGATATGATTTTCTTTTTAAAAATATATACCTGGAGCTTCGCTTCGCTTATGAAATACTTGCAACCTCCGCGGCGGCGATACATTTCGTCACCCGCCCGGACACAAACCAACACTTCGTCAAAGTTTTCGAACTTAAAACCGCATTGCGCCATTCTGAGCCAAAGGTAATAATCTTCTTCACAGTACCAGTCTATGTATCCGCCCGCCTGTTCGACCGCTTCTTTTTTAAACATAACGGTCATCTGGTTCATCGGGCATCTTGATTTCATGTATTCTTTTATATCCCCGTCGGTTTTGGGGACATGCCTTAATCCCACAGGGTTATCCGGGATGTCAATAAACTCCATTATATAGCCGCCTACAATGCTGAGCGAGGGGTCTTCCTTGAATTTCTGAATTTGTTTTTCAAAACGCCCGGGCAGAGATATATCATCCGCGTCCATAATCGCTACTAAAGAGTTTTTGCATTTTGAAACACCGATACGCCGCGCCTCTCCGTGCCCGAGGTTTTTTTCGAGATATATAACGTCAAGTATTGCGATTTTCTTTAAGGCTTCATCAATCACGGCCCGCAAATCCCCGGGTATCTCGCCGTCGACAACCAATACTATCTCGTCGGGCATCAGCGTTTGATTGATTATGCTGTTTATAGCTTCCCTGAAGTGAACGGGATTATCCTTTTCGTATACGCACATGGAAACCGAGAACTTCATATAATGTTTTCATTCCTTTACGCTTGCCGAGGGGTTACAGGCTGTTCTCAATCAGCTTGCTCTCTTCTGTTTTTCTTAAATACTCGTCTTTATCGATTTTTTTCCTGTTAAGCAGATAATCCCCGAAATCCTCGCATGTCGCGCTTCCTGCGGAGTTTATTCCTTCTCGTTCGAATACTTTTTTAGCGGTCAAAAGTATGATTTTTATGTCGCCGAAAAACGTAATGTTTCTTATGTACTGTAAATCATAATCGAATTTTTCTTCCCATGTAATATCATTTCGCCCGTTTACCTGAGCGAGCCCCGTCAGGCCCTGACGCACCATATGCCGCTTGCGCTGCGTAACGCTCATGAATACCATGTCTTTGATAAGCTGCGGTCTGGGGCCTACAATGCTTAAATCCCCTTTAAGAATATTAATCAATTGCGGAAGCTCGTCTAAGCTTGTGCTTCTGAGAATGCGTCCGAGCTTTGTCAGCCGTTTGCCGTCCGGTAAAAGCTCGCCGTTTTCATCACGCTTATCGTTCATGGTGCGGAATTTGTATAACGTAAAGATTTTTTCGTCTTTCCCGGGGCGTTTTTGCATATAAACGGCCGGACTGCCGATAAAAATCCGTACCAGTATCGAGGTTGCAAATAAAACCGGACTTAAAACAACAAGCGCGATTAATGCAAGGACAAAATCAATCGGCCGCTTCATGTGTTTCGCATAGAATCCGAAACGCACGGCCTGTTCAGACTTTACCCCCATAATCGCGCTGATTTCCGTTACCGAAAACATAAATTGTTCAACCCTCTTATAATCTAACTATATTCATTACCCCTCATCCCGTATAAATATTTCTGTTTCTATATATATTTATATTATTCTCTATTTTTTATTATTCTCTATTTTTATTATATTACCATGATTTGCATAAAGTGTAAATAGTTTTATGTGAAATACTTAAGCTCGGGCACATAGATTTCATAAATCTTCGCGCGGGAGCTTATGTGACTTACTTAATTCCAAGATAGTTTTTCAAGCCTTGCTGCGCTTTTCTTTACGAATTATTCTTTTTTCCCGCTTGAAAAACGGAAAAATAAAAACCGCCAAAACGCTTAAATACCAAGCATTCCAACGGTTTTCTTTTGGTGATCCACCGGAGACTCGAACTCCGGACACCCTGCTTAAAAGGCAGGTGCTCTACCGCCTGAGCTAGTGGATCATATTGGCTGGGATGGCAGGACTCGAACCTACGCATGCCAGAGTCAAAGTCTGGTGCCTTACCGACTTGGCTACATCCCATTATTTACGGAATCGAAAGCGTAGGCACTACGGTTTGGAGCGAGGAGATGTGAAAACCGGGCCGGGTTGAAATCTCCCGATCCTAAGGCGAGAAAATGTTTTGGGGTGGATAACCGGACTCGAACCGGCGACCCCCAGAGCCACAATCTGGTGCTCTAACCAATCTGAGCTATACCCACCATACCGATTTCATAGCCCCTGAAAGCGTTGGCGCGCCTGAAGAGACTCGAACTCCTGACCCACTGCTTAGAAGGCAGTTGCTCTATCCACCTGAGCTACAGGCGCAAGCTTGATAGAAAAGCGCAAGCGGGTGACTTGGCGCCTGCCTGCGCTCGCTTTTTTTGGAGCGGGTGATGGGAATCGAACCCACGTAGCCAGCTTGGAAG
>JAAYXM010000121.1 GCA_012515925.1 Clostridiales bacterium | reverse complement strand
GAAAAAAAGCGTAAAAAAGAAATCACCGATATGCGAAACAGCCTTAAAACCGGCGACGAGATTGTCACTATCGGCGGAATCGTCGGAAAAATCACGAATATTAAGGACGAGCAGCTGACAATCGAGACCGGCTCGGACAAAAACAAGCTGAGAATCATGAAGTGGGCCGTCAGCTCCAGGGAAAGCAAGGAAGACAAGGAAGACAAGGAAGCATAAATTCCTGCATGATTTACGGCTTCTCTGAATAGTAATATACCGTAACCGTATTCAGAGGAGTTGATAAACATGGCAAAAACCGAAGACGCCGATTACGGAAAGAACTATAAGGCATTTAAAGTGCTTTTGTTTTACAGCCTGTTCGGTATATTGCTCTGCGTTATCCTGCTCGCGGTATTTTCCTTTCTGATAGTAAGGGAAATACTGCCCGAAGGACTTATTAAGATTGTCCCTTCTGTTTGCGCGTGTATTTGCGCGTTCATAGCGGGGCTTTCCTCGTCGAGAATACTCGGGAGGACGCTTGTTACCGGGCTTGTTCAGGGTGTCTTGTTCTTTATAATGCTTTATCTGGCGGGCGCTCTCGTGTTTATGAGAATTATAACCGCGAACATAAGCCTTCCCCTGCTTTTATCCTGTGTCGCGGGCGCTTTGCTCGGCGGGCTCGCGGCCGCGGGCGGGAAGAAAAGACGAGTCTGAATACCGTATAAGCTTAACGGACGTTTGTAGCGTCTTAAAATCCCCCGTTATACCGGCGAATAACGGGAGGATAAAAAAACAGTCGCCGGAGAAACGGATGTTGAAAATGAAGCATATTATTACGATTTGCGACGGCGTATTGAAGAAAAGCGCGGCAAAGGGCGGCTGCGGAGAGTGCCAGACTTCGTGCCAATCCGCATGCAAGACCTCTTGTACCGTAGCAAACCAGCAATGCGAGCACAACAAAAACTAATCATCAACAAATGACGGATTGCCGCAAAGGCAATCCGTCTGTTTCCGGAGGCATAAATAATAATGATACATACATACCGCCTCGGCGGTTATAATATCGCGATAGATGTAAACAGCGGAGCCGTTCATTCACTCAGCGACGCGGCGTATGATGTCCTCGAAAACATTACGGAAATCAGTGGCTGCTGTCCCGAAAGCGTGTTGAACAATCCGAATCTGAATAAATACAGCATACTCGAAATCTCCGAGGCGTATTCGGAGCTTAAAAAGCTTCACGCCGAGGGTATGTTATTTTCCGATGACGACTACCTCGATATAAACAAAGCAATTCCGGATTCCTTTCCGTTAAAGGCGCTTTGTCTGCATGTGTCCCATGACTGCAACCTGCGCTGCGAATACTGCTTTGCTTCAACCGGCGACTTCGGAGCGGGACGCAAGCTCATGCCGGCAAGCGTCGCCCGCGCGGCAATCGATTATGTTATCGCCCGTTCGGGAAGCCGCCGCAATATCGAAATCGACTTTTTCGGCGGCGAGCCGCTCATGAATTTCGACGTTGTGAAATCAACTGTCGAATACGCGAAAAAGCAGGGCAAGCTGCATGACAAGGCATTTCGCTTCACAGTAACAACAAACGGTGTTTTACTGAATGACGGGATATCTGACTATATAAACGAAAACATGGACAACGTCGTGTTATCCCTCGACGGCCGACGCGAAATCAACGATTGCTTCAGAAAAACCGTAAACGGCAAAGGCTCATATGACACGATTCTGCCGAAGTTTAAATATCTGACTGATAACCGCGATACAAGCCGGGATTATTACCTGCGCGGTACGTTCACCAATAAAAATCCTGATTTTATAAACGACGTCCTGCATCTGGCCGGACTCGGCTTTTCGGAGCTGTCACTGGAACCGGTTGTCGCGAAACCCGATATGAAATACGCTCTCAGTGAAGCTGATTTGCCCGCGATTTTCGCCGAGTATGAAGAGCTCGCGGAAATAATGAAGGACAGAGACGATTTCAGGTTCTTTCATTTTACCGTTGATTTGAATCAGGGTCCGTGTGTAATAAAGCGTGTACGCGGATGCGGCGCGGGATACGAATACGCCGCGGTTTCACCCGAGGGACATGTCTACCCGTGCCACCAGTTTGTCGGCATGCCCGAATTCATAATGGGAAATGTCTCGGATGACAGCTTTGATGAGTCTGTTTCCGAAAAATTTATCGGTCAGAATATCTTTACCCGTGAAAAATGCGGCGAATGCTGGGCAAAATATTACTGCAGCGGCGGCTGCGGCGCCGCGAATTACAATATCAACGGCGATTTAAACATTCCCTATGAGCTTGGCTGCAGGCTCGAAAAAAAGAGGCTCGAATGCGCCATAATGCTTAAGGTGCACAAATTTATGAAAAGCTCCTGAAATTGAAAGGCGGGCTATCCTATGCGGGTTTTGGATACTCCGGATATCGCGGCTTTGGCGGGAAGTCTCCCCCGGCATGTACTTACCGCGCTTAACGCTCTGACGGACGCGGGATTTGACGCGCATATCGTGGGCGGCTGCGTGCGTGATATGCTTATGGGCAAAACCCCCGTTGATTTCGATATCTGCACCGACGCCACACCCGACAGCGTTATTTCCGCTCTTAAGAATTACCCCGTACATGAGACAGGTATCGCCCACGGCACGGTTACGGCAGTCATAGACAAAAACCCCGTCGAGATTACCACCTACCGTATCGACGGCGAATATCATGATTACCGCAGGCCCGAATATGTCGTATTCACCCGAAGCCTGCGTGAGGATTTAAGCCGGCGGGATTTCACGATTAACGCTATGGCGTATTCCCCTGCTTCTGGTTTTTCCGACCCGTTTGACGGCCTTTCGGATTTAAAAAACGGGGTTATAAGATGCGTGGGCGACGCGGATATGCGCTTTCGCGAGGACGCCTTACGTATAATGCGCGCGGTCAGGTTCAAAGCCATGCTCGGTTTTTCGGTGGAGAACACCACGAAAAACGCCATACTGCGTCATACCCCCCTGTTAAACAACATCGCGAAGGAGCGTGTTTCCGCGGAGCTTTTAAAGCTTCTTAACGGCGAATACGCGGCGGACGCGATAAATGAGTTTTCCTGTGTAATGTTTGAGATTATTCCGGAGCTTAAGGCCGTCTCAGAAATTGTTTATAACAACAGGAACCTGTTTGAAAACCTTTGGGGGCATATAATCGTTTCGATTAAAAACTCGCCAAGTGATTTAGTAATTCGCCTGGCGCTGCTTTTATCCGACGTGGGAAAGCCCTCCTGCCATACAATCGGCGGCGACGGTAACGACTACTTTTACGGCCATTCCGCGGCGGGCGCGATACTTGCCGGAAATATTCTCAATCGGTTAAGATTTGACAGGAAAACAAAAAACAGTGTCGTTAAGCTTATATCGATTCAGGACACGGACCTATCATGCGATGAAACCGATTTAAGAACCAAACTCGCCGAATTCGGCCCGGATATATTAAACATGCTTATTCAAATGAAGATTTCAAAGGATAATAAAAACAGGATTTACTACAGGGAAATAAGCGATACAATACGGCAGATATTGAATGATAAGCCCTGCCTCGGCATTAATGACCTTGAAATCACGGGCGGCGATATTAAAGCCCTCGGCGTAACCGAAGGCAAAAGAATAGGCGAGGTTTTAGACATTCTTTTCAGGGAAGTGTTAAGCCGGGCACTTGAAAACGAAAAACAGGCGCTTACAGAACGGGCGAAATCTCTTATCGGATAGCTTCTTTATCTGTCTGCTCCCCGACCCGTCTTGCGTTCGCGGAACGCGTATGTTTAAGCGTCTGTTTAATCTGACCCCGGCGGAAATGAGAAGTAAATATCAAAACAAGCGTTAAAAAAACCGCCGGCGGTACCGGCGGGAAACAAACGTTGATAAAACCCCCGCCGTCACTGACGGTGGGGGTTAACCATATTTACCTTATTTGCTCAATGCTTTTTGCACGGCGGGCAGAATTAAAAACGCGACGACGACGCCGATTAGCGCGGTGACAAGCTGCGGCCAGCTGAAGGAAGCGCTGATCATCTCAATCTGCTTTTCCTTCAGATTCGGGATTATGCTTAACG
>JAAYXM010000120.1 GCA_012515925.1 Clostridiales bacterium | reverse complement strand
CAATCGTCGGCGGACTGCCCGACAAAGCCGTTGGGTTTTTTAAATAAGTCATAGCCCTGGTATGACACGCAAATTGTTTTGCCTTCACTATCAATTACCGTCGCTTTGGTACCGGTGGTTCCGATATCTACTCCTATCGCGTACATTGAAAACCCTCCCTTCTGAGATTTTACATTTTATAAAGAAAAAAGTAAAGACATTACTTTTTTGCCCCCGGGAGGAGGACGGAAAAAGCGGAAATCAGCCTTCCGTATATGTTAAGCTTACTATACTCTTTGTGTGGAATGCTTTTAAAGCGCCGTCATAGAGCACGTGGGAATAATAGGCTTCTTCGGGCGTAAAACATGAAAACAGCGGTTTTTCCCCGGCAAGCTCGCTTATAAACGCGGCCCACATCTGCAGAATCGAATCGGTAAAGCCGAACTCGAATATCTCCCCGGTTATAGCGGGAAACATCGGCTTGTAACCCAAATCAATGCGCGCCCACGCCTGCTCCTTACCCCATGACTGCGTAAAGTAAAAAGCGTTGGGGTCGTTAGTGCTGAATTTCGCGGAGGCGTCAAGCCCGTAAACCTCGATGTACCATTCGTTTGTCGAACCCGGGGACATGCGTTTGGTTTCAAGCGTCATCGGGAAAACAGAGCCGTCTTTATCCTTGACGTCGCAAATCAGTGTCGCGTTGTCGTATGTATCACAGCTTTGCATGTTCCCGTCCTTGTCGGGCCTTTGTTTTACGATATCAGAAAGCTTCGCGCAGACGTTTTGGGGCAGCCAGCCTGCCCGAAACGGAATGTGCAGAGTATGTATGCCCAAATCGCCCATGCAGCCGTATTCGCCGTTGAACTTCGCCTGCCTTTTCCAGTTTATTTTCTTTGTTATATCCATGTCGCTGCTGTGATTAAACCCGGCTTTTACCTCAAGTATCCTGCCGAACTTATTCTGCTCAATCCAGTTATAAACCAGCCGGGCACCCGGATAAAACGGAAACTCGCTCGAACACCTGACAACTATGTCAGGGCGTTTTTTTATTTCCGCCAGTATGCTGCGGTTGGCTTTTTTGTCTATCCCGAAGGGCTTTTCGCCCAGTAAATGCTTTCCGGCCTTTATGATATCAATATAGATTGACTCCTGCAGATTGTGGGGGACTGCGCAATAAACCGCTTCGATTTCCGGGTTTTGAAGCAATTCCTTATAGTCGTTCGTTATGTATTCGATACCGCTGAAATTATCGGAAAACCATTTTGTCATATCGGGGTTGACATCGCAGACACCGATAATACGTGGCGCCGGCAATTCCGTTTTTAAATGACACCATCTCGCCGCGGCGGACGCGAATTCACGACCCATAAGGCCGCAGCCGATTATGCCGAAATTGATTTTTTTCTTCATATCCTGACAATCCTTCCAAAGTAATTTGATTGCAAAGCTCCTGATAAACCCGATTATATGATTGAAACGGTAAAATGTCAACAACAAAATGATTAAATCAATCAATAAATCGTTGACAATCCGCGAGTGACAATATAGAATAATATCGAAAGGGGCTAATCGTAATGTTTAACTCACCGGTTCTTTCACTTAAGGATATTCTGGGAGAGGCATATATTGACCGTGTAATTGAGGCGTGTGACTACTTCGGAATATCGGATAAGAGTGACGCTATTAAGACGGCCGAAGAAAAAATAGATTTCTATCCGAAGCCGCTGCAGGAAAAAAACGACGAAATGTTGAAGGATATAGGAAAGCGGGTTATAAGCCCAATCGGGAAAACGACTATGGGCGCCGCTACGGATTCATTCAACAAGGCTACGAATTTAAACGCCGCGCCCGTATGCGGGTTCGGCGGTATGAGAATAGGCGAGGACGGGCGGCTGTATCTGATATCGAAAAGCGAGCATTATCATGCTCCGCTGGGACACGGCTTTAACGGATACAAACTCATTGAGAACGCGAAAAAATTAGGTATTTCAAACGCCGCACATAACAACACGAGAGGCTATATCACGAGGCTTCTCGAAACAGAGCTTGTTAAAACCGCGGGCGGCGGTATCGACAGGGTAATTAACCTCGAGACGGGCAGCGTCGCGTGCGAAGCCGCTATAAAAATGATGCTTTCGAGGTTTTACAGGTTAGACAAAACATATGAAGCCCCCGTATATTCGGGCAGAATACCCGTGTTTTTCGTCATGGCGGACGCAAACGGAACAGGCGAGGCGAATTATCACGGCACGACGATAACCGCGCAGACATTAAGAGGAATGTGGCCGGAGATTTCTGATAAAATCGAGTCGGACGGGATATATAAAACGGTTCCCGTTAAAATAAACGACATTGACGATTTTAAGGACAAAACAGTCATGTACAACAGCGGGAAATATAAAACGGCCGGGTTTATACATGAAATCGTCCTGATGAATTACGGGGGAATATTGCTCACGAAGGATTATCTTAAGGCCGCGTACGAGCTTTGCGAAAAATACGATACCCCGGTAATGGCCGACGAAATCCAGAGCTGTATGTGGTATAAGGGAATGTATTTACATAAGCTTTACGGGCTCAAACCGGATTTCGTCATACTCGGGAAAGGATTTCCGGGCGGGCAGTATCCGGCGAGCAGGGTTTTGACCAACGCGAAAATGGATACGTTAAACCAGTTCGGAGCCCTGGTGACAAACGGGCAGGAGGAGCTCGCGTCCCTTACATACCTTATAACAATGATATTCGCGATGGCAAACGGGGATATAATCGAGAAACTCGGAAATTACTTCGAGGCATCCTTAAGAAAGCTGCACGATGAGTTCCCGGACAAAATAACGAGAATCGAAGGCAAGGGTCATTGCGCGGCGATACACTTCGAAAGCGTTGAAAAAGCCATTAATTTCACCGGGATTTTAAACAGCATGTGTGTTGATATCAGCGCGCAGGTCTATAAGGCAAACTGCCCGCCCGCGGCGCTTTTAAAGATTCCGCTGATCGCGTCCGAAAAAACCGTTGATTTTCTGACCGATAAAATGAGAGCCGCCTTAACCGAAAATAATTAAGCAGGGAATAAAAACAATAACGCAGTCCGTCAAAATGCATAGCTTTTTGGCGGACTGTCTTTATGATATGGTATTTTTGCCGTTTTGCGGAATTATACAAACATTTTTGCGAAATATACATTGAAATAATAAAAGTACTCTGCTATAATTAAACAAGTTTTTAAGAAGGTAAAAAGAAAAAATCAACATATCTCTTAATCCCAGTGATTTAGTCGGAATACTGGAAATATATGTAATCTATTCACTAATATAAAGGAGAGAAATTATGGATACCTTAAGCAGCATTTCCGAATATCTTCAACAGGGGCGTGCGAACAACGTCAGGGAGCTTGTGAAGCAAGCCATCGACGAGGGAATCGCCGCGCAGGACATTCTCGAAAAAGGGCTGCTCGCGGGCATGGGCATAATCGGCGGGAAATTCAAAAATAACGAGGTTTTCGTGCCTGATGTTCTTATTGCCGCGCGCGCGATGAACGCGGGTACGGAGATACTAAAGCCGCTTCTTGCTTCCGGCGGAGTCACCGCTAAGGGTACCGTCATTCTCGGAACCGTCAAGGGCGATTTGCACGATATCGGCAAGAATCTTGTCCGGATGATGATGGAGGGCAAGGGCCTTGAGGTTATAGACCTTGGTGTTGACGTACCGTCCGAAAGGTTTGTCGAGGCCGCGAAGGAGAATAACGCGCAGATTATCGCGTGCTCCGCGCTGCTCACGACAACCATGCCCGCCATGGAAGAGGTTGTGCAGAAAGCCAAAGAGGCGGGAATCAGGGACAGCGTTACGATAATGGTCGGCGGCGCGCCTATTACCGACGGCTTCTGCGATAAAATCGGCGCGGACATCTACACGCCGGACGCTTCCACAGCGGCGGACAGGGCGGTCGAAGCCTGCGCGGCGAGGCTTAATCAATAAACGCTTCCTGAGAGGTATTGGATTTATATGAATATGAATAAATGGCTTG
>JAAYXM010000119.1 GCA_012515925.1 Clostridiales bacterium | reverse complement strand
ATGTCTCACATAAAGGCATCACAGGGCACAAGATGCAATGTATATTTTATGCCCGCGGGCGGGGATATCGCGACGCGCATGACAGAGGATAACTTTATGGGCAAGATGGCCTTTAACGGTTCGGGCGAAGGAGTCTTTGAGTTCCCGGTTTTCACGGCGCTGGTCCCGGGCAAGTATTACCTTGTTATGCAATATGTCGTTTACTCGACACGCAGTTATATTTATCCAAAAGTTTTAACGCTTGACGGAATCGCGCTCGGTTCCGCGAACCTCTCACTTGACAAAAATGAGATAGCTGTCAGCGAAACAGCCCAAGCCTACTATTCGAAGTCCGGAGAAGGCGGGCTCAGAGCGGCGTTTGCGGATGTAATCGCGCCCGTGGCCGGCAAATACTATCTGGTATTCCAGTACGTGCCGAGCGCGTCCAGAAGCTATATCTACCCGCAGATTCTTTTACTTGACAGCTCGGTACTGCATTCGGTCACGCTTGACATTTCCGAGACCCGTTTAGGGCCGGGCGAGACCGCGTCAAGCGTCGTCAATGGGTTTTATGAGGGCGGCAGGGAAGCGGATTTAAGCTTTGCCGATATAACCTATACAAGCCTTGACCCGTCCGTTGCGGATATTGACGCACAGGGCAGGATAACGGCATATTCCGCCGGTACGGCAGATATCACGGCAGTCATCAAGCTCGGCGATATAACAAGGACGGACACCAAAACCGTGAACGTCTCGGGGGACTATACGTTAGACAGCGTTACGCTTACAAGCCTTTGTGATTTGACGGTATCGGCGAAGCAGCAGCTTTACTTAACCGGTAATTTAAGAAACGGCGATACGATTTACATACCTTCAAATGACGCGTCCTTCACGTTATCAGGTACAAATCCCGAAGGCGCGGCGGTGCTGCGTGAAAACGGCATTGTCGAGGGGTTTTTACCGGGAACCGCGGATATAAAAGCTTCCGTGTCATGCCGCGGCAAGCAGTTTGAAACAAGCGTTTTAAGCTTAACCGTCAATGAGCAGGTTCCGGCAACATCCAACGCGCGCTTTGATTTTAAAGGCAGCGTAAACGGCGCGGACACGCGAAAGATTTTGGTGAAATAAATGTCCCGAAGCGGCATGACTTCAAGAGAGAGAATGCTGAATGCGTTCAGAAGGATAGAGGTTGACCATATACCCTTAAGCATTTATTTTAATCCGAAATTTCAAAAACCGGATATTCCGGTTATGAAAACCGTTACGGAGCGCGTGGAATTTTTACTGAAGCTTGTAGACCCGGTTATCGACGTGAAGTATCTGGATACCCATATAAGCCCGGAGGTTAAGACCGGGACATGGATTGAAGACTCCGATGATAAAACCTTTAAGGTGCTCTACAAGGAATACGTAACCCCCGCGGGCACACTCAGGCAGGGTGTCAGGTATAATGAGGACTGGCCGTTCGGCATGGATATCCCGCTGCCCGGCGCCGATTTTTGCGGAAGTCATCATTATGAACCGCTTATAAAATCGCCCGACGACGTCAGGGCTTTCGAGTATCTATATCTCCCGCCCACCCAAAAAGACGTTGACAATATGCGGGAGCATATAAACGAGATTCAAAGCATTGCAAAGAAATACAACGTTCTGGTGCGAACGAATTCGGGATTCGGGCTCGCAAACTTCCTGTTCATGATGGGCGCCCAGAATATGATAATGTTCGCGATAGATTATCCTGAAGTGTTTAAAAAGCTCGTTGAAATAGACCACCGGGCAAATCTTGCGAGAATAAAGCTGTGCCCGCAATTGGGGGTTGACGTGCTCAGGCGGTTCGGCGGGTATGAAATGACTAATTTTCTAAGCGTCGGTATGTATAACGGGATATTAAAGGAATTCCTTATTAAAGAGGTCGAAGCCGCACATAGTGAGAACCTTTTGATATACTATCGTGTGGTTTCGGGCGCAAAGCCCTTGCTTGACACTATATCCGAAATCGGTTTTGACTGCGTGGAAGGGTTTGAGCCCGAGCTGAGCGACTGCACGAACAGCGACATTAAAGCCGCGCTTTCGGACAAGTGCAGTATCTGGACGGGTGTCAGCAGCCCGGGGCATATCGGCGCGGAGAACGATACGAAGGTAAGGGCGGCGGTCAGAAACGCGATAGAAACCTTCGGGCGCCGTGGCTTTATCCTCGGCGTGTCAAACAGCATCAGAAGCCACTGGCCGTTTGAAAACGTACTCGCCATGATCGATGAATGGAAAAAACTCCGGTAAATATTCTAAATCCTGCACTGAAAAACCCATGGAATCGTAACGATTTTAAGGAGCGTTACTCAAATACTTT
>JAAYXM010000118.1 GCA_012515925.1 Clostridiales bacterium | reverse complement strand
TGTGCTGTACTTCGGTCTGCTCTCCGGTGCTACCCTCGGCGGAAATCTTACGCCTATCGGCGCGTCGGCGAATATCGCGGGGCTCGGAATACTCAGGAAGCACGGATATGAAGTCAAAACCTCGGAATTTATGAGAATCGGCGTTCCGTTCACGCTTGCCGCGGTAATCACGGGTTATGTTCTGGTGTGGCTTATCTGGAAATAGATACTCATGCTGTATGAACCCCCGAATTTTGTATAAAACATCTATTGTAATATGAGCGGAATAATGTTATACTCTTAATGCTCAAATAGGGGTATAGCTCAGTTGGTAGAGCAGCGGTCTCCAAAACCGCGTGCCGAGGGTTCAAGTCCTTCTGCCCCTGCCATGCAAAAAGGCCTGTCGAAAGACAGGCCTTTTTGCATGGTAATTAGTTCGAACGAGTTAAATGCGCTTGCGCGCATGAAATGCGTATCTGTCACTTTACCAGCATTACGCCGCCGCCGGATTGTGGCAGCGCGTCTAAATCATCGTCACTTGCGTTAATCGTAAGGCTGCTTGTGTTTACGCTTAACGCGTTTCCGATAATCCTGCCGTTGACATTGATCCTTGAGCAGTTTATCCTGACACTTCCGGTTTGGGCGTATAGTATTCCGCCGATATCGATATTCGCGCCGTTTATGTTGATGTCCCCGCCGATTGAATAAAAGCAAACCGAACCGTCGGTAATCATATTCAAACTGCTTCCGTTGAAGTTTATATCGCCTGTGGCGCATATAGTACCCGTCCCGGTAAGCTTGCCCGTGTTAAAGGTTATATCTCCGTCAACGAAAACCGCCTTGTCAAAACTAAACTCCGGACCGGAAAAAGACCTGTCCCCGTAATATATAGTCCCCTGCCCTATCGCAAGGTCTTGTACGACATCGGAAAAATCAGGCATACCAATCGGGGGCGAATTCGGCAGTCTGAGCGGCACGTTGACACTGCTTCCCTGAATCGTTATCAGAGACGCGGCCTCGCAGGCGCCGTCAACGTTTATACTTGAACAGTAGATATTTATACGCCTGTTTGAATGCAGACCGCCGCCTATGACGAAAAACGAGCCGTTTAAGTTTAAGTCCAGATCGTTGCTGCCGGAAAACAAGGCATAGTTAAACGCCTCTCCGACGGAATCCTTCATACCAGCGGCGTTCGCGGTAATACTCGCCGTGTCCCTGCCGATTATCTTAGCGAACGTATACTCGATTTCCTTTGTATACCGGGCATCCACCCGCGTGTTGTAAAAATCAAGCTCTAAATCCGCGGGGTCATAGCCGTTTTTTTCAAAATAGAGATTTGCCTCATCTATCGCGGCGCCGACATCGGGCAAAGTCTGAGCCGCGGCAAGCACCGCCGCGTCCAGCGCGTTTTGAAGCTTTGATTTCTCTACATATACCCTCCCCAGATCAATAACCAGGGCGGATAACGACATCAAAGCAACCAATGAAACGGTTACAATTACAATAATCGAACCCTCTTCATTCCTCAGACTCTTAAGCATAATAAGTCCCCCATCCCGTATGTGCCTATCTGTCTATATCTGCTATATCTATATACTATCATATACAATTTTACAAATCAACGTTTCGGAGAAAAAAACCGGGTATTCCAAGTCGGAATACCCGGTTTAGCTGCTTTTATTGTTTTTTTGATTCTTTTTCAATAACTATGCCCGTTACATGGACATTAACGGAGTTCACGGTTAAACCCGCCATGGCCTCGATAGCCGCGGAAACACCGTCCTGAACCTGCTTAGCCACAGTCGGGATAACATAACCGTATTTAACCGAAATATAGATGTCAATATCCGTGCCCTGGATTTTCACACCCTTCGAGGTGGACTTTTTGCCTAAAAACTCCGCTATGTCAACGCTTGTAGAAGTCAGAGCCGCGATGCCTTCAACCTCGGAAGCCGCGATTGCGGCGATTGAGGCTATAACATCCTCCGAGATATTGATATTACCGTTTTCGTCTGCCTTTTCAAGATAATCCTTTGTTTCAGCCATTAAATCTGCACCCGTTTCCCCGGAGGTTTGAAACCATATACAGCTCCGGTAAGTATTCAGGAGAAATAACCGCTTATATGTAGCATAAAGTACGGCGGTCAACATCATCCTTTAAATATTATAACCAAAATATTAATTTTTTTCAACTATATTTATCTGACTCGGTTTCATATTCGTTTCACTGACGACGATATCCTTGATTTTCGCGGTATCGCTCGCTGTCAGGCCGCCCTTTGGCGCCTTAACGATTACATTGACGTTCTTATCGTTTATAAGCGTCACGCAATCGGAAAATCCCTTGGCTTTAATAAGCGTTTCGATACGCGCCTCGGAAACCGCGCCGGCCGCGAGCGTCTCCATGCTTTGCGCCGCCTTGTCGCGCGCTTCCTGAGAAAGGTTCTTTTCGTTCACAGTTTCACGAAGCACGTTCAGCGCGTTATCGCGCGCCTTCTGACGTTCAATGCGGGCATTCGTAAAATAATCGTCGGTCGATGTCAATTCCGTGTTTCCCTCATCATCCGGCTTGTTTTGGTCCTCCGATTTATTTACGTCAACCAATATATCATCATCTGTAATGTTTCCCGTGTTTATGCCGCCGGGTTCGAATTTAGCGATATTCTGCGTATAATTCCAGTTTAAATATACCGCGACACAGATAAACAGTATTATCATAAACGCCACGGCATTCTTCTTTTTCATTAACATAACGGTTTCCTCCTAATACTTCATTTTGATAACGGATATACGGTCTGATGAAATGCCCGTAAGAGAGCTGACAGCTTCCGTGATATACAATCGCACATTTGGATTATCGGCCCCGTCGCAGACCACCGCCGCGCCCAGAAACTCGGGGTATACCTGCTTAACCGTTACCGGAAGCTCACGTCCAGAGCCGTCCGAAAGAATACTGGGTCGCACATCGCGGTCCACATTGTAATCATTTATATCGCTTCCCTGCTGTTCGCGCGTTGAAACCCGCTCCTCCTCGGCGTAAACGGTTTCCATTCCCGACTTTACCGCGAGCATTACGGATACGCGCCCCACACCGTGACATTTTCCGAGCACCTCCTCTATCTTTTCCTCGTATTCCTCAACCGAAAAATCATTTTGCGCAGCATGCCTTACAGCCCGGCTTTCAGATTCCGGCCTTCCCGGCAGTATCAAAAGCAGAAGCCCTGCCGCGATTATAACAAGCAGATACTTATACTTAACCGCAAGCTTCGATACAATGTTAAATAAAGCTTTTCCGTCAGGCATTTTGCACTTCCCCTTTCCGGCTTGAGACGAATTTTTGCCGTTTATACGGGATTGCGCATTCGCGCTCGATAATCTCCGTAAGCTCCAGCTGTTTTCCCTGCGATATTTCGCCCTCCGGCTCAAGCTCCGCCGACTCCGGATATAGATAACCCTCGGCCGACTTGCCCGCGTTCACCTTTACGCGCCTTAAGACGATTCCTATATCCTTTGCCCGTTGCAATATATATGCGGACATCTTATCCTCTATGATTAATGTCTGGATTTTTTTATTCTCATTTGTTATTCTCCCGCTCAATTCCGAGAATTCAAGGTTGTATCTGACGATATATGGCGAAAGGAAATCAATATCAAATCT
>JAAYXM010000012.1 GCA_012515925.1 Clostridiales bacterium | reverse complement strand
TCGATATGAAATCGGAAAACCCCGAAATAGACTTCTTTGATTTTTCGTTTTGTCTGACGGAGGATAGAAGCATTACCTATAACACCGAAGCGGTATGGCGGGAGTGCTTTATGAATAAAGCCGACGCCGGCGAGAGAAAAGCCGCGCGGCAATGGCTTGACGCGATAGGTGCCGGTGATATAGTGTCCAAAGAAAACGTATATGTTCAGGTTCTTTCTATCGGCGATATAATCATAATCGGCGCGCCGGGCGAGCTAACGGCCGAAATCGGCAAAAGAATACGCGGCCTGCTTTCGGGGAAGCTTGTGCTTGTCTGCGAAAACGCAAACGGCGCGTTTCGCTATGTCGGCTCAGATGAAAGCATAGCCGCGAAGGATTACGAGAGCTTTTCATCAAATATCGTATATAAGGCTTATCCGCTAAAGCCCGGCAGTGCGGATATATATATTACGGAAGTAATAAAAAACATAGAATCGCGTTAAAAAAACAAGCCGGTTGCGGCTTGTTTTTCAGTATTCTATCGCTTTTTCCCGCCCCCGCAATACCCTCAGAGCGCCCGACGCAAGCGCAAGCAGCTCATCCTCACCCGGGTACACCTTAACAGGCGCGATAAGCCCGACGCGCTGCTTTATCGAACCCGTGAAACGATTTGAATAAGCAAGTCCGCCGGTCAGAATTATCGCGTCAACCCTGCCCTCCAATACCGCGGTCATTGCGCCGATTTCCTTTGAAACCTGATAAGCCATTGACTCTAAAACAAGCGCGGCGTATTCATCGCCCTCCTTGATAAGCTTTTCGCATTTTCGTAAATCATTCGTACCGAGATACGCGGTTAAACCGCCCTTCCTGGTTACCATATCAATAAGCTCCTGTTTTGTATATGCGCCCGAATAGCATAGCTCTATAAGCGGAATAAGCGGGACCGCTCCCGTTCTCTCCGGGGTAAAGGGCCCCTCGCCCGAAAGCGCGTCATTGACGTCTATAACCCGCCCGTAACGGTGCGCTCCTACCGTTATACCGCCGCCCATATGCGCTACGATAAAACGGCAGTTTTCATACGGTTCACCCAAGTCCGCAGCGCAACGGCGGGCTATATTTTTTTGATTAAGCGCATGAAATATGCTCCTGCGTTCTATACCTGGAAGCCCGGTTAATTTTGCGTACTGGTCCAGCTCGTCCACAACGATAGGGTCTACGACATACGCGGGGATACCGAGGCTCTGACCAATCTCGTAAGCTATTATCCCTCCGAGAGCGGACGCGTGCACGACTTCCGATGAATTATGAAGGTCGTCCAGCATGTGCTCATTAATAATATATACGCCGCTGTCAATGGGCTCGACAAGACCCCCGCGCCCGACGACCGCGTCGATTGAATCCGTCGCAATCCCGGCACCGGACAGCATATTGAAAACCTCCTCAATATGCTTCCCCTTACGCCCGGATATACCCGTTTCATTTTTTCCGGACGGCGTATAAGTAACGTTTTCCGAGCAGATAAGCCTTTCGTTTTCATATAGGGCTGTCTTTGCAGATGTAGACCCGGGATTTATCGCCAATATCCTGTAAGTATCTTTACTCATATTATCCTTGCTCCTCCGAATTCTCAAGCTCCGAAAACAGGGCGTTAAGCCCGCCGCTTAAGTCAAAAGACTCCGAAACGCCCTCGGCGCTCTTAATACAGCCGAGCTTTTTAAGTCTGGCCAAAACCTTTATAAACGAGTTGTCTGTGCACTCAACCGCGATAAGAAGCCTCGATACCGCCTTATCCTTTGTTTCCGTAACGGCTAAGCTCTTAATATTCAGGCCATCTCGCCGCACCAACGCGGTAATTCTTGTCAACACTCCGAACTCATTGTCAACAAGCATACTGATATTTCTTATACCTCTGATCGACATTATTCATCATCCTTCAAAATTACCTGTTCATATATCTTTCATATGCCTGCCTCAGCTCAGCCGCTTTTTCCTCGGGC
>JAAYXM010000011.1 GCA_012515925.1 Clostridiales bacterium | reverse complement strand
GTCGCGATACTGCCGCCGTATATGACAAGCACGCGGGGAAACTGGTATAAGGGAACCGCCGACGCGGTACTGCAGAATATAAACTTTATCGAATGCTATAATCCCGAATACCTGCTTGTACTGTCCGGCGACCACGTATACAAAATGAACTATAACTGGATGCTACGCGAGCATATGGCGAATAAGTCGGACTGTACGATAGCCGTGGTCGATGTCCCGATAGAGGAGGCGCCGCGCTTCGGAATAATGAATTTAGATGTAAGCGGCAGGATAACCGAATTTGAGGAAAAGCCGGAAAACCCGAAGAGCAACAAGGCTTCAATGGGTATTTATATATTTAACTGGAACGTGCTTAAGAAGGAACTGCTTGAGGACGCAAACGATAAAAACAGTAAAAAAGATTTCGGCAGGGATATAATCCCTAAAATGCTGGGAAAGGGTTTCCGTATGTACGGCTATGAGTTTAAGGGCTACTGGAAGGATGTGGGCACTATAGAAAGCTACTGGGAGGCGCACATGGACGCGATACACCCGGAAAGCGGCCTTTTCCTGCATGACACGTCGTGGAGCATATATACGCGAAACCCGACAGAGCCTCCGCTCTACGCGTCGGGCAAAGCGGTAATCCGGCATTCTATGGTTTCCGAGGGGAGCGCCGTTTACGGAAGCGTATCTGATTCCGTTATCTTTTACGGTGTCAGGATTTCTGAAAACGCGTGTGTAAGAAATTCCGTAATACTGCCCGGAAGTGTCATCGGGGAAGGTGCCGAAATCAGTTATTCCATATTGGCCGAAAACGTTGTCGTATCAGAAAACGCGAAAATCGGCGAACTCCCGGTTGCGGGAGAAGAAAAGAGAATCACGGTAATCGGCAAGAACGCGAAAATCCCGGCCGGCGCGGTTGTTCCGGCGGGCGAAATCATAGAAACGGAAACTGTACGGAGCTATGCGATATGCTGACAAACATGACAGGGGTTATTCTGGCTGATAGTATGATACATGAAATGCGGGAGCTTGAGATTACGGCCGCCTCGGTACCGTTCGGCGGGCGATACCGCATGATTGACTTTATGCTTTCAAGCCTCGTTAATTCAAACATTCGCGATATTGCCGTCGTTACCCCGGGCGACTGTTACCCGGTAGCGGAGCATCTGGGCTCAGGCAGGGAGTGGGATCTTGCGAGAAAAAAGGGAGGGCTTACGATACTTCCGTCAAGAGCCGGGGATGCTGACGGCAAAAGCCGGGCGCTATATGACGCTTTGGATTATGTTAAAAAGGGCGAAAGCAGATATGTTCTGATTGCGGACGCGAACATTATAGCAAATCTGAATATTTTAAAGCTTCTTAACTACCACATCGAAAAGCACGCGTTTTTGACCGCGGTTTACAAGAGCAATGCCGCGGTTTCGGACGGGAATAACAGGAGAGTGTTCATTAAAACCGATAAAAACGGAAGAATAATCAACGCCGATTTGTGTAAAGGTAATGAGCTTTACGGAGATATGCTCGTAGGTATATATATAACCGAGCGTGAAAACCTTGAATATCTGCTCAACCAATGTATTAAACGCGATGAAGCGGGTTTTGGGCGCGATATAATCCTTGAAACGTACGAGGATCTTGATATATACGGGTATTGCTATAACGGATATATCGAAAGAATCGATACGATAAAAGCTTATTATAACGCGAATATGGAGCTGCTCGAATCTGACGCGCGTCATGATTTGTTTAAGGAAGGCAGGATTTACACAAGAGAGAGGGACCTGGCGCCTTGCCTTTTCGGAGAGCTCGCGAATGTAAAAAACAGTATTATAGCCGAAGGCTGCGTAATCGAGGGAAGCGTTAAAAATTCCGTGGTTTTCGGAAACGTCAGAATCGGAAAGAACGCCGCTGTCGAAAACTCTATTATTCTGCGGGACACCGATATTTCCGACGGCACGGTTCTAAACCGCTGCATAGCGAAGAAAAATATACGTATAAGTCAAATAAGCGACAATCGGGGCACCATATCCGTTGTTTCCGAAAGGGCAAGCAAAATCTGAATAAAAAAAGAAAAAAACGTCATAGCTATATTACGGATAAAACTAAATCCTGAGGTGGCTTTACGTGCGTCACCGACGGAGAAATGGAGCGGATTATGAATATTTTGTTTGCTGCCTCCGAAGCCGCGCCCTATGTTAAAACCGGCGGTCTGGGGGATGTTGCCGGCGCGCTGCCCCGTGCCTTAAAAGACCGGGGTATTGAGGTGTCCATCGTGATACCGCTGCATGAGGCGATACCGGGAGAGCTTAAGGAAAAGTTTAGTTTTGTTACAAGCTTTTTTGTAAATCTTGCATGGAGAAAACAATACTGCGGCGTTTTTAAGATTGTGCACCAGGGTGTGAATTACTACTTTCTGGACAACGAGTATTATTTCAAACGCGGCGAAAGCCTTTACGGGTGCTTTGACGACGCGGAGCGATACTCTTTTTTTTCGCTTTCCGTTCTGGAAATGATAAATCAGCTTGAAAAGCCCGTAGATATTATCCATTGCAATGACTGGCAGACGGCCATGATACCCGTTTATTTAAAGCTTAAGCTTCACGGCCGCGACAAGCTTCGCGATATCAGAACCCTTTTTACAATCCATAACATCGAGTATCAGGGCGTATTCGGCAGAGATATAATGGAGGACGTTTTAGGTATATCGATTAATGAATTCAATAACGGTTTCATGGAGCATAACCGCGCGGTCAACTTCATGAAAAGCGCGATACACTGCGCCGATAAAATTACGACGGTGAGCCCGACTTACGCGATGGAGATACAGACGCCGGAGCACGGCTTCGGGTTAGACGGCGTTTTGCGCTACGAGTCAGGGAAGCTCACGGGAATAATTAACGGGATTGACACGTCAGCATACAATCCGACCAAGGATAAGCATCTGTTTAACACCTATTCGGCGCAGACTATCGAAAACAAGAAAAAAAACAAGCGCAAGCTCATAAAGCTTCTAAATCTCCAGCAGGCGGAAACATCGCCGCTCATCGCAATGGTGACAAGGCTTGCGGCACATAAGGGACTTGATATTATGGCCGCGGCAATAGACGAGCTTCTCGCGGAGGATGTAATGCTCGCGATACTCGGGACGGGTGAGTGGAAGTATGAGCAGTTTCTGCGTGACAAGCAAAAGCAATATCCGTGCAAAATGTCCGTAACAATCGCGTTTAACGATGATCTCGCGCGAAAGCTTTACGGCGGAGCGGATATGCTGCTTATGCCGTCTTTAAGCGAGCCCTGCGGCCTTGCGCAGATGATAGCGCTTAAATACGGTACGGTTCCCATAGTGCGCGAAACCGGCGGACTTAAGGACACGGTTGTGCCTTATAACAAATATACGGGGCAGGGCAACGGCTTCGGTTTTGGCGGCTATAACGCCTGCGACATGCTTCATGTAGTCAGAGAGGCTTTAGCGCTTTACAAAGACAATAAAGTTTGGGAGAAGCTTGTTCTGACGGGTATGAACTCGGATTTCTCGTGGTCTTATTCAGCTAAGGAGTATGTAAAGCAATACGGAGCGCTTATACCCGCAAAAGTATGATTTTGAGGTAAAACAAATGAGATTTCATTTGGATAAGAATCTGATTAATCAATGGATAGAGGGAAAGCTGAAGCGGCACTTCGGGAAAGAACCCGATGAGGCGTCGGCCGAGCAGCTGTTTACCGTTTGCGCGTATATAGCCCGTGATTTATTGATGGAATACTGGGTCGATACTCAGGATGTTTTAGAGAGACGGCAGGGCAAGCGCGTATATTATCTGTCAATGGAGTTTTTAATCGGCAAATCGTTAAAAAACGAGCTGTTCAACCTGGGCGTAACGGATTTGTTCGAAAGCGTTCTTAAAGAGAATTACGGTATAAGATTAGATGAGCTTTTTGATGTCGAAAAAGACGCGGCACTCGGAAACGGCGGCCTCGGAAGGCTGGCCGCGTGTTTTATGAGCGCGCTCACAACCCGGGACTATCCGGCGATGGGCTTTACGATACTATACGAATACGGCGTGTTCAGGCAGAGGATACTGGAAGGCATGCAGGTTGAGCTGCCGGACAACTGGCTTGAAACCGGCGATGTATGGATTATACCGAAAATCGATGAAACGCAGGAGGTCAGGTTTAACGGCATTGTCGATACGGTGTATGATAACGGAAGGCTTAAATTCATCCATAAGGATTACGCAACCGTGCTCGCGGTCGCGAATGACATGCTGGTTTCCGGCTATCGCAGCAAGACCGTTAACACACTAAGACTTTGGAGCGCGAAATCCACGCAGACTATCGACATGGCGCTTTTTTCCAGGGGCGAGTACGCAAAGTCGATGGAGCAAAAGGCAATCAGCGAGGTCATATCAAAGGTCCTGTACCCCGAGGACAACCACACCGAGGGGAAATCCCTAAGGCTTAAACAGCAATACTTTTTTGTCTCGGCAACCATACAATCAATAATAAAAAAGCATAAATCACAGTATAAAACGCTGTCTAACCTGAATGAAAAGGTTGTAATCCATATAAACGACACGCATCCGGCGCTCGCGATACCCGAGCTCATGCGAATACTTATCGACGAAGAGGATTACGAGTGGGACGCGGCATGGAGGATAACGACAAGCTGCATAGCGTATACAAACCATACGGTTTTATACGAGGCGCTCGAACGCTGGACTGTCGACCTGTTTAAAAGACTGCTCCCGCGCGTCTATATGATTGTCGAGGAGATAAACAGGCGGTTTTGCGAAAAGCTAAACGAAGTTTTTCCGAACGAACGGGACAGAGTCTCAAAGTTAGCGATAGTGGCCAATGAGGAGATAAGGATGGCTAATTTATGTGTAGCGTCATGCTTTTCGGTAAACGGCGTAT
>JAAYXM010000117.1 GCA_012515925.1 Clostridiales bacterium | reverse complement strand
GTACTATAACAGCGTGTATGACAGGTGCATTAAGCTTCTTTCCGCGGGATATATAAACCTTGAAAAACTGCTTGAAGGTATTTCCGACCTTCATCCCGAGGGATGTCTGGACCAAAAGTATATATTGGTTTATAAAATACTTTCGGAGCTTAAGGATTCAAACCGGCTGGCATTAAAACAGGTATATAACAAGGGCATAAAAGCCGGACTTAAGGCACCGAACACGCATATGCGAATCGATTAGAAAGCACGGTATATTATAAAAATTATCCCCTCCCCTTGCGGGGAGGGGATAATCGGTTTTGCAGCTTTCCGGGAACAGGATACTGGATTTTCCCGCATAAATGGATTATACTATTATAAATATAATATCTGGTGGTAGAAATGATTTACTTGGACAACGCGGCAACGACAAAAGCCGACGGTGACGCGGCGGCTCTTATGATAAAAATAATGACGGAGGAGTTCGGAAACCCCTCCTCGCTGCATAAGCTGGGTATAAGCGCCGAGAGACATCTGTGCCGCGCCCGGGAGCAGACGGCGAAAGCCCTTTCCTGCACGCCCGACGAGGTTTGCTTTACCTCGGGCGGAACCGAAGGAAATAACACGGCGGTTTTCGGCGCGGCAAACGCCATGCGCCGGCGCGGAAAGCATATAATAACGACATCGGTCGAGCACCCCTCGGTTTTGGAGCCTATGAAACGTCTTTCGGAAACCGGATTTGACGTTACGTTTTTAAAGCCCGGTAAAGACGGGAAGATATCCGAAAAACAGGTACTCGCCGCGCTTCGCGAGGACACGGTCCTGATTTCGATAATGAGCGTCAATAACGAAACAGGCGCGGTTTTTCCGGTTAAGCGTATCGTCGACGCGGTCAAGGGCGCGGGCAGCCGCGCGCTGGTCCATACAGACGCGGTGCAGGCTTTTTTGAAGCTTTCCGGGCCGCCGGCGCTTACGGGAGCGGATATAATTACGGTTAGCGGGCATAAAATTCACGCGCCGAAGGGTGTCGGCGCGCTGTATATAAAAAAAGGGGTAAGGCTTGTCCCGCTAATGTACGGCGGCGGGCAGGAAAAAAACATGCGCCCGGGTACCGAGGCGCTGCCGCTTATCGCGGCGTTCGGCCATGTCTGCGCGGAGAGGCTTAAGACGCAAAAAAGCGATATAGCGCATATGAACAGCCTTATGGATATACTGTGCGAAAGTATAAAGGATACAGACGGCGTAAGCGTTATCTGCCGGGGCGGGGCGCCGCATATTATAAGCCTCGCGTTTGAAAGATACCCGAGCGAGGTGTCAATGCGAATGCTCGAAAACCGCGGGATTTACATATCCTCGGGCTCGGCGTGCGGCAGGGGCAGACGCAGTCATGTGCTTAAGGAAATGGATGTGCCGGACAAAACCGCCGCGTGCGCCGCGCGCGTAAGCCTTTCAAGATACACGACAAAGCAGGATATACTTGCACTTGCCGGCGCGATAAAAGAGCTTTTTTCGAACCCTGAGCAAAATAATTATTAAAAGCATTCGATACCCTATTGCAAAATCATATATATAATGCTATTATACGTTCATAATACCATTGTAATATATTAGGAGGTTTCGCGTATGGTACTTGACAAGATTAAAGAGATACTCGAGGCTCAGCTTGATATCGAGCCGGACAACATTTCGGAGAGTACGAACATTGCGGATGACCTCGGCGCCGATTCTCTGGATATTGTAGAGCTTATAATGTCGGTGGAGGAGGAATTCCAGATTACGATTTCGGATGAGGACGCTCAGAAGTTCAAAACCGTCGGCGATGTTGTATCATACATCGAAGCAAGAATATAATGAGGGCAGTAGAATACGCGGCGCCGCAAGGCGCCGCGTATTCTACTGCCCGAAGAACATCCGCACGGCCAGAGCCGAGCCGAAATAGCCCGCGATATCCGCTATAAGCGCGGCGGGAATCGCGTACCTTGTTTTATTTATCTTTATCGCGCCGAAATACACCGCGATAACGTAAAACGTGGTTTCCGAGGAGCCGAGCATAACAGCGGCGATTCGTCCCTCAAGGCTGTCCGGGCCGAAGCTTCTTATTATCTCGCTTCCGGCGGCGAGTGCCGCGCTTCCCGAAAGCGGGCGTATTAAAGCCATCGGCGCGCATTCCGGCGGTATGCCGAGTACTGCGCTTAACGGCGAGACAAGACCGCACAGGATGTCCATCGCGCCCGAGGCGCGCAGCATATATACGGAGGTAAGCAGCGCGACCAGCGCGGGCAGTATTTTATGTAAAATCTTAAGCCCATCTAAGGCGCCGTCAATCAACGCGCCGTATACGTCAACCTTTTTGATGACGCCGTAAAGCGAGACAAAGCATATGACGGCGGGAACAATAAGCTGTGACAGCGTATTCATGCTTTGCGCCTTTTAATCCCGTAAAGCTTCGAGAAAAGCACGGCCGCGAGAATCCCGCACGCCTGCGAGATTGCGGAGGCAAACCATACGGCGGGCATTATGTCGTACGGGCTTTGCGCGCCGCAGGACGCGCGGACGGCAGCGATTGTCGTGGGTATAAGCTGAAGCGACGCGGTGTTTATCACGACAAGCATACAGAGCTCATCCGTGGCATAGGGTTTATCCCCGAGTCGCTGCAGCCCCTGCGCCGCGCGCAGTCCCGCGGGGGTGGCCGCGTTTCCGAGACCCAGCAGGTTCGCGGAGACATTGGCGGATAAATCCCCCGTTACCGCGCGGGATTTTTTCGCGGCGGGAAATAAAAGCCCGATAACCGGCTCCAAAACGCGTGAAAGAAGACCCGTAAGCCCCGAGCGCTTCATCACCTCCATAACACCGCACCATAGAAGCACCATGCCCCCGATTGAGAGGCATAAATCGACACCCGCTTTAGCGCCGTCTATTACCGAAACCGACAGACGGTTAATGCGCCCTGTCAATACGGAGCATATGAGCGAGAGTATGATTAAACTCGTCCAAATTCGACTCATCATGACAAATTCCTCTTTTCGAATATTGACATATTGTGCATGAAATCGCAATTATTAACTAAAAACACTTAAAATTTTGATAATTTTCGTGCAAAAAACAGTTGACATAAAATTACAGTTTTGCTATAATGATTGACGTTGACAAAGAAAGAAAAAGCAACAGTGTATTAGGAAAGGAAAGTTTAAAGATGAAGGCCACTGGAATTACGAGAAAAATTGACGAATTGGGTAGGATTGTTTTACCGATCGAGCTTAGAAAGCAAATGGGAATCGCTGAAAGAGACCCTATGGAAATCTATGTTGAGGGCGACATGATTATACTTAAGAAGTATGAGCCCGCCTGTATTTTTTGCGGAAGCATGAAAGGTATCAGACAATTCAAGGAGAAAAACGTCTGCGCGGCTTGCGCGCAGGAAATGTCAAAGTAATACATAGGGCAACTATTCGGTATCGTCGGGATTGCCCACAACATCGCCAAGCGCGTGAAAACTCTTCGACCTCTGCGGGGTCATAGGGCGGAGGACGAAGATGGTATATACCTATCGAGGGTGATAAATTATTAGATGCTGTACGCCCGCAGAGGCGGACAGTGATTGGCTCTCCTCGCCTTACGGCGAGGTTCGTCAACCCCTGCCCGGTTTTCACACGCTTTGTAACGCCGTGGGCGGCGTTATCCGGCGAGGTTTTTGTCAGTTTAAGCAACAAACCAACGGCGGTAAAAACCGCCGGTGGTTTGTTGCTTATAAAAATATAATGCTCCTCCCCCAAAGGGGGAGGAGCTGTTGTTTTCCGAAAAATTACTTTCCGCAATAAAAAATTGCTTGACAATATATGAATATCGGTGCTAAAATATAAGTCTGAATTATAATAGCCTTATTGTGCAAAGTTATAATAATTTTATCACTAAACAAGCCGTTTGGCAACACAAACGGAAATAAAACATACAACGTCCCCAGGCGTATCATAATATGGCCGCCACATACTTGTTCCGGAATGGCAATTACAATCTTACGGGAGTGATTATTGAATGACCAAAGAGGTGCAGTACGGCAAAACCACGAGGAGGAGCTTCTCGCGAATCGAAGAGCTGCTTGAGATGCCAAACCTTATCGAGATCCAGAAGAATTCCTACCGCTGGTTTCTGGAAACCGGTCTGAGAGAGGTGTTTAACGATGTAGACGTTATTACCGATTACTCGGGCAATCTCGAATTAAGCTTTGTGGATTACGTGATTGAGGATTCTCCGAAATACTCGGTTGCCGAATGCAAGGAGAGGGACGCGACTTACGCGGCGCCGCTCAAGGTAAAGGTTCGGCTGCGCAACAAGGAAACCGAAGAAATCAAGGAACAGGAAATATTTATGGGCGATTTTCCGATTATGACGCCCACCGGAACCTTCATCATCAACGGCGCGGAGCGCGTTATCGTTTCCCAGATTGTCCGTTCTCCCGGCATATATTATGAAGCAAAGATGGACAAGACGGGAAGCGCGCTGTACAGCGCTACGGTTATCCCGTACCGCGGCGCATGGCTTGAATACGAAACCGATTTAAGCGATGTCTTCTACATCAGGATAGATAAAAACAGAAAGCTCCCGATTACGACGTTTATCCGCGCCCTCGGTCTTTCCTCCGATACTCAGATTAAGGAGATGTTCGGCGAGGACGAGAGGGTTGTAGCCACGCTCGAAAAGGACACCGCAAAGGATACGAACGAGGCGCTTATCGAGATATACAAGCGTCTGCGCCCGGGCGAGCCGCCCACAATCGACGGCGCGGAAACACTGCTTCACAATCTGTTCTTCGACGCGCGCAGATATGATCTGTCCAACGTCGGCAGGTATAAATATAATAAGAAACTCGCAATCGGAAGGCGGATTACGAATAAAAAGCTTGCCGCGCCGGTTGTTGACCCGCTGACGGGCGAGATTATAGCCGAGCAGGGCGAGATTCTCTCGCGCGAGCGCGCGGAGGAGCTCCAGAAAAAAGGCGTTAACAATGTGCTTATAGACGTTGACGGCAAGACCGTCAAGGTTTTCGGAAACGGCATGGTGGATATCGGCGACTTTGTGGATTTCGACGCTTATGCCGAGCTCGGAATTAAGGAAAAAGTCCGTTTTTCCGTTTTGAGCGGGCTGCTTGAAAACTATTCGGGAACCGAGCTTCGCGAAAAGATTCGCGAAAACATGGACGAGCTTATTCCCAAGCACATAATAATCGACGATATATTCGCGTCCATAAATTATCTTAACTGTCTTGCAAACGGTATCGGCACGACGGACGATATCGACCATCTGGGCAACCGCCGCCTGCGCTCGGTGGGCGAGCTTCTGCAAAACCAGTTCAGAATAGGTTTTGCGCGTATGGAGCGCGTTATCCGCGAGCGCATGACGATTCAGGACCTTGATATTGTAACTCCCCAGTCCCTGATCAATATCCGCCCGGTGACCGCGGCGATTAAGGAGTTTTTCGGCTCCTCGCCCCTTTCACAGTTTATGGACCAGACAAACCCGTTAGCCGAGCTTACCCACAAGCGCAGAATGTCCGCTCTGGGTCCGGGCGGCCTGTCGCGCGACCGCGCGAATTTCGAGGTCCGCGACGTGCATTACAGCCATTACGGGCGCATGTGCCCTATAGAGACTCCGGAAGGTCCGAATATCGGTCTGATATCGTACCTTTCAACATATGCGCGCGTCAACGAATACGGGTTTATCGAGGCGCCGTACAGGAAAATTGACAAGGCCACGGGCAAGGTTACAAACGAGATTGTATATATGACGGCGGATATGGAGGACGAGTACATCGTCGCCCAGGCGAACGAGCCCCTTGACGGGGAAGGCCGACTTAAGGCGGAGCGCGTAACCTGCCGTTCCCGCGAGGATATTATCGAGGTTGACCGCTCCCGCGTCGATTTCATCGATGTTTCGCCTAAAATGATGTTCTCCATAGCCACGGCCATGATTCCGTTTCTTGAAAACGACGACGCGAACCGCGCGCTGATGGGCTCGAACATGCAGAGACAGGCTGTGCCGCTGCTTGTTCCCGAAGCCCCGCTCGTCGCCACGGGTATTGAGCACAAGGCCGCAATGGACTCCGGCGTGTGCCTGCTCGCGGAAGGCGACGGGACGGTTAAGCGAATCAGCGCGGATGATATAACAATCCATTACGACAACGGTGAAACCGTTGTATATAAGCTTACGAAGTTCATGCGCTCAAACCAGGGCACATGCATCAACCAGAAGCCGATTGCCAGGGTGGGAGACCGCGTCAAGGCAAACGACATTATAGCGGACGGTCCCTCAACCGCCGAGGGCGAAATCGCTCTCGGAAAGAACGTTCTGGTCGGGTTCATGACCTGGGAGGGCTATAACTACGAGGACGCCATACTGATTAGCGAGAGGCTTGTCAAGGACGACGTCTTCACATCTATTCATATAGAGGAATACGAAACCGAGGCTCGCGACACGAAGCTCGGCAGCGAGGAGATTACCCGCGACATACCGAATATCGGTGAGGACGCGCTCCGCGACCTGGACGAACGCGGAATTATCAGAATCGGCGCCGAGGTGCGTTCGGGCGATATTCTCGTCGGCAAGGTCACGCCTAAGGGCGAAACCGAGCTTACCGCCGAGGAAAGGTTGCTTCGCGCGATATTCGGCGAGAAGGCGCGCGAGGTTCGCGACACGTCGCTGCGCGTGCCGCACGGCGAAAGCGGAATTGTCGTTGACGTCAAGGTGTTCACGCGCCAGAACGGCGACGAGTTAAACCCCGGTGTGAATATGGTTGTCCGCGTCTATATCGCGAGAAAGAGAAAGATCTCGGTCGGCGACAAGATGGCCGGACGGCACGGCAACAAGGGTGTTATCTCAAGGATACTGCCCCAGGAGGACATGCCGTTTTTGCCGGACGGCACGCCGCTTGACATAGTCTTAAACCCGCTGGGCGTTCCGTCCCGTATGAATATCGGACAGGTGCTTGAAATCCACTTGGGCTACGCCGCGAAGGTGCTCGGCTGGAAAATCGCGACGCCGGTATTCGACGGCGCAAACGAGGACGATATCGAAAAAACTCTTATTCAGGCGGGTCTGTCACCCGACGGCAAGAGTGTATTGTATGACGGGCGTACGGGCGAGCAGTTCGACAATCCGGTCACAATCGGATATATGTATTTCATGAAGCTTCACCATCTGGTTGACGATAAGATACACGCGCGCTCAACCGGCCCCTATTCTCTCGTCACGCAGCAGCCGCTCGGCGGAAAAGCCCAGTTCGGCGGCCAGCGCTTCGGCGAAATGGAGGTCTGGGCGCTTGAGGCCTACGGCGCGTCATACACGCTGCAGGAAATACTTACGGTAAAATCCGACGATATTGTCGGACGTGTCAAGACATACGAGGCAATCGTAAAGGGTCACAACGTGCCTCAGCCCGGCGTGCCGGAATCCTTCAAGGTTCTTATAAAGGAGCTGCAGTCGCTGTGTCTCGATGTGCGCGTCCTCGACAGGAACCAGCAGGAAATAATCCTCAAGGACGAGGAGGAGGACGACACGTTTACGAAATTCAAGAGGGAAGAAGAAACATATATTATGGACACGGATCTGGAAGCCGCGGGCTACTCGTATGAGGACGGCGAGCCGGACGATATCGGCGACGCGGAATTCGACGAGACGGACGTTGATCTGGATGTAGATATCATTGCCGATGAAGAGATAGACGAGAACCCCGATATCGCCGAATTCGATGACGACGATATACTCGCGGAAAATCTTTAAGAAGGAAGGATGGTAAGATTATGAGTTACACGACCTTCGAAGCGATTAAAATCGGTCTTGCGTCTCCCGATATGATACAGAGCTGGTCGCGCGGCGAGATTACCAAGCCCGAAACCATAAATTACAGAACATTGAAGCCCGAAAAGGACGGGTTGTTCTGCGAGCGTATATTCGGCCCGACCAAGGACTGGGAATGCCACTGCGGAAAATACAAGAAAATCAGATACAAGGGGAAGATATGCGACCGCTGCGGCGTCGAAGTCACAAAGTCCAAGGTCCGCCGCGAGCGAATGGGCCATATCAACCTCGCGGCCCCCGTTTCGCATATATGGTATTTCAAGGGTATACCCTCGAGGATGGGACTTATCCTCGACATGTCGCCCAGGATGCTCGAAAAGGTTCTCTATTTCGCGTCCTATGTGGTAATCGACCCGGGCGACACCCCGCTTGTCAAAAAGCAGATACTCAACGAAAAAGAATACCGCGAAATGGTTTTAAAATACGAAGACGATTTTAAGGCCAAGATGGGCGCGGAGGCGATATACGAGCTTCTGGCGGAGATAGATCTGGAAAAGCTCTCCGTCGAGCTTCGCACGGAGCTTCGCGAAACCACGGGTCAGAAAAAAATGCGCATTATCAAAAGACTCGAGGTTGTCGAGGCGTTCAGGCTTTCGGGCAACCGCCCCGAGTGGATGATACTTACGGTCATACCCGTGATACCGCCGGAGCTTCGCCCGATGGTTCAGCTTGACGGCGGCAGGTTCGCCACAAGCGATTTAAACGATTTATACCGCAGAGTCATAAACCGGAACAACCGCTTAAAGAGGCTGCTGGCGCTCAAGGCGCCGGATATTATCGTGCGCAACGAAAAGCGCATGCTTCAGGAAGCCGTTGACGCACTTATCGACAACGGCCGCCGCGGCCGTCCGGTTACCGGCCCGAACAACAGGGCGCTTAAATCCCTGTCCGATTTGCTCAAGGGCAAGCAGGGCAGATTCCGTCAGAACCTGCTCGGAAAGCGCGTCGATTATTCGGGGCGTTCGGTTATCGTTGTGGGACCCGAACTAAAGATTTACCAGTGCGGTCTGCCAAAGGAAATGGCGCTTGAGCTGTTCAAGCCGTTTGTTATGAAAAAGCTTGTTGAGGACGCTCACGCGAATAACATTAAGAGCGCGAAGAAAATGGTGGAGCGTCAGAAACCCGAGGTATGGGACGCGCTCGAAATCGTCATCAGGGAGCACCCGGTGCTTCTTAACCGCGCACCCACGCTTCACAGGCTGGGTATCCAGGCGTTCGAGCCCGTGCTCGTCGAGGGGCGCGCGCTAAAGCTGCACCCGCTCGTCTGTACCGCGTATAACGCGGACTTCGACGGGGACCAGATGGCGGTGCACGTTCCGCTTTCCGCGGAGGCACAGGCCGAGGCGAGGTTCTTAATGCTCTCCGCTAACAACCTGTTAAAGCCGCAGGACGGTCATCCCGTTACGGTTCCTTCCCAGGACATGGTTTTGGGTTCTTACTATTTAACATTGCTTAAGGAAGACGCGAAGGGCAGCGGCAAGGTGTTCGGCAGCATGAACGAGGTATTGCTCGCGCTGAGCGACCACATAATAACGATACATGCCCCGATAAAGCTTCGGGTTTGCCGCGAGGTAAACGGAAAGATGGTAAGCGGCCTTATAGAATGCACGGCCGGAAGACTTCTGTTTAACGAGCCAATACCGCAGGATCTGGGCTTTGTGGACAGGACAAACCCGGAAACCGCGCTTAATCTCGAAATCTCGTTCGTGGTCAACAAAAGGGAAATCGGAAGAATCATCGAGATGGCGATTAAAAAGCACGGCTTTACGAAAACCGCCGATATGCTCGACAGGTTAAAAGAGCTCGGGTTTAAATACTCGACGCAGGGCGCGATGACGATTTCCGTCTCCGATATCGTTATCCCGAAGGAGAAAAAAGAGTTCATCAAAGAATCAGAGCAGCGTATCGCGGATATCGAAAAGCAGTATAAAACCGGCTTTATTACGGACGATGAGCGTTACCGCCTTGTAATAGACGAGTGGAAGAAAACCACGGATAACGTTACGAGCGCTTTGGAGAGCGTCATGGACAGGTTCAACCCGCTGTATATGATGGCGGATTCGGGCGCCCGCGGTTCGATGAACCAGATTCGCCAGCTCGCGGGTATGCGCGGACTTATGGCGAACACATCCGGCCGCACAATCGAAATTCCGATTAAGGCGAACTTCCGTGAGGGCCTTTCGGTATTGGAATACTTTATTTCCTCGCGCGGCGCGCGCAAGGGTCTCGCGGACACGGCGCTCAGAACGGCCGACTCGGGTTATCTGACACGGCGTCTTGTCGACGTTTCGCAGGATGTTATAATCCGCGAATCCGACTGCGGGACAGATGAGGGCATTGAGATTTCCGAAATACGCGACGGAAACCAGATTATAGAGCCGTTTAAGGACAGACTCGGCGGCAGATTCCTTGCCGAGCCGGCAGTTGACGAGAAGGGCAATGTTATAAAGGACGTCGACAGCCTCATGACGGACTTTGACGCGCGTCGGATAATAGACGCCGGAATCACAAAGGTAAAAATCCGCTCGGTGTTGAAATGTAAATCAAGGTACGGCGTCTGCGCCAAGTGCTACGGCGCGAACCTCGCGACGGGCGAGTCCGTGAATATCGGCGAATCCGTCGGAATCATCGCGGCGCAGTCCATCGGAGAGCCCGGTACACAGCTTACGATGAGAACGTTCCATACGGGCGGTATCGCGGGCGACGATATTACGCAGGGTCTGCCGCGCGTCGAGGAATTGTTCGAGGGAAGAAAGCCAAAGAAAATGGCTATTCTGTCTGAGATATCGGGCGTGGTTTCGTTCGACGAGATTAAAAAGAACGCGCCGCGCAGTATTATAGTCACAAACCGGGAAACCGGCGAGATTCGAAGCTATCCGGTGATTTTCGGCTCGATTGTCAAGGTGAGCGAGGGAGATAATGTCGAAATCGGCGACGAGCTGACTGAGGGCGCCTTAAACCCGCACGACGTCTTGCGCATACTCGGCGTCGCCGCGGTACAGAACTACCTGATACAGGAGGTCCAGCGCGTATACAGGCAGCAGGGCGTCGATATCAACGACCGTCATATCGAGGTTATTGTCCGGCAGATGATGCGAAAGGTTCGCGTCGAGGACCCGGGCGATACCGAGCTGCTGACGGGCTCGATGGTGGACGTGTTCGAATTTGAGGACGCGAACTCCCGCATACAGAAGCGCATTGAAGAGGGAGAGACCGAGCTTAAGCCCGCGACAAGCTCCGTTATGCTGCTGGGTATTACGAAAGCTTCGCTCGCAACCGATTCGTTCCTGTCCGCCGCGTCGTTCCAGGAGACTACGCGCGTACTGACCGAGGCGGCCATAAAGGGAAAAATCGACCCGCTGCTCGGACTTAAGGAAAACGTTATAATAGGTAAGCTGATACCCGCGGGTTCGGGTATGGAAAGATACCGGGACTTCGAGGATAAATTCGAGTACGGCGCGTACGAGAACGAGACGGTCGTATACACAAGCGAAAGCTGAAGGGTATCCCATCCCCCGGAGGGGGAAGAGCCGTTAAAACTCTGTTCTGAGAATGAAATTGTTTTCCTCCCCTCTTAGGGGAGGAAGCAATCCTGAATTAATGAGAATAGTCCGCCCTTCAGAGGAGTAAACGGCATCTTTTCCGTTCAGCGTCAAAGTATTGAATTTGACGTACAAAGAGAATAGTCCGTCCCTCCCCCGGAGGGGGGAGGGCCCGGTTTAAACTTATTTTTCGGCGTCAAAGTATTGAATTTGACTAATTGAGAATAATCTGATATAATTCGCTATTATGCCTGACAATAGAGCATTACGCCGGCAGGAGGTTTTTTAACATGCTGACCGAGCTTAAAGACGCGCGCAGGGCAGTGGGGCTCAAGCAGTCCCGAAAGGCCATACGCGGCGACAGCGTTAAAACCGCTTTTATCGCGTGTGACGCTGATGAAAAAATAACCGCTCCGTTTGCGGAGCTTTGCCGGAATAGCGGCGTACCGATAGAGAAAGTCCCGACCATGCTTGAACTCGGCAAAGCCTGCGGCATAAACGTCGGGGCCGCGGTTGCGGTTGTTTTAAAGGATTAACTTGTTTTTCGCGGGAATTATCCCGGGGAAATATAAAATCTGTTGAAAGGAGGAATTGAACGGATGCCGACAGTAAACCAATTGGTAAGAAAGGGCAGAGAGGTTTCCGAGTACAAGACCAGTTCTCCCGCGCTTCAAAAGGGCTATAACTGGCTTAAGAAACGGGAAACCGATATAAGCTCCCCGCAAAAGCGCGGAGTGTGCACCACCGTCCGTACCGCGACACCGAAAAAGCCGAACTCCGCACTGCGTAAAATCGCGCGTGTGCGTCTGACAAACGGCTATGAGGTTTCGGCGTACATTCCCGGAATCGGTCACAACCTGCAGGAACACTCGGTTGTCATGATTCGCGGCGGTCGTGTAAAGGACTTACCCGGTGTGCGCTACCACATCATACGCGGTACGCTGGACGCGCAGGGAGTCGCGAACCGTATGCAGGGGCGCTCCAAGTACGGCGCGAAGAGACCCAAAAAGTAATTTAAAACGCATGACTTTACCGCGCTTTACGCAAGGCAAAGTCGAATGATGCCTTGCCGAGGCGTTTATATATTATTATATATTGCACGAGGCAGGCACAATCCAAAAGAATATTTGGAGTACCTATGAAATCATTTTATTTATGAAGGAGGGAAGATACGTGCCAAGACGTGGTTTTATACCAAAAAGAGACGTATTACCCGACCCGCTGTATAATTCAAAGCTGGTCACAAAACTTATCAACAGCATTATGTTAGACGGTAAAAAAGGCGTTGCGCAGAAAATCGTTTACGGCGCCTTTGATATCGTTAAGGAGAAAACCGGCAAGGAGCCGCTCGAAGCATTTACCGCCGCGTTGGAAAACATTATGCCGGTGCTTGAGGTTAAGGCCCGCCGTGTCGGCGGTGCGACTTACCAGGTACCGATTGAAGTGCGTTCCGACCGCAGGCAGACGCTCGGCCTTCGCTGGCTGACGTCCTATGCGCGCGCGCGCGGCGAAAAAACCATGCGCGAGCGTCTTGCGGGCGAAATTATGGACGCTCTTAACGGAGCAGGTGGCTCGGTTAAGAAGCGTGAAGATACGCATAAAATGGCCGAGGCCAATAAGGCTTTTGCACATTACCGCTGGTAGTCTTCTTATAATATAATCGTAAAACGGATTTCAATCGAACCCGTTTTAATCTGAAAGGAGACACTCGATGTCAAGGCAATTCCCCCTTGAATTAACAAGAAATATCGGAATAATGGCTCATATCGACGCGGGGAAGACAACCACGACCGAGCGTATTCTGTATTATACGGGGCGCAACTATAAAATAGGCGAGACCCATGAGGGCACCGCCACAATGGACTGGATGGAGCAGGAGCAGGAGCGAGGGATTACGATTACCTCCGCCGCCACAACCTGCGTCTGGAACGACCACCGTATAAACATCATCGACACGCCCGGACACGTTGACTTTACAATCGAGGTCGAAAGGTCTCTGCGCGTCCTTGACGGCAGCGTTACCGTGTTTTGTGCAAAGGGCGGCGTAGAGCCGCAGTCCGAAACCGTATGGCGTCAGGCGGACAAGTACAACGTTCCGAGAATGGCGTATATCAATAAAATGGATATCATGGGCGCGGATTTTTTCAACGTCGTGGCCATGATGAGGGATCGCTTGAAATGCAACGCGGTGCCTATCCAGCTTCCGATCGGCGCGGAAAGCGATTTTCGCGGTATTATAGATCTGGTCACGATGAGGGCCAAAATCCATTATGACGATTTAGGCAAGGACGTCCGCGAGCAGGATATCCCGGCGGAAATGAAGGTGCTCTCCGAAAAATACCGCAGCGAGATGCTTGAGGCTGTATCGGAATTTGACGATGAGATTATGATGAAATACCTCGAGGGCGAGGAAATACCGGTTGAATCGGTTAAGGCCGCAATCCGCAAGGCTACCATCGCGGTTAAGATGATTCCCGTTACATGCGGCACATCGTACCGCAACAAGGGCGTGCAAATGCTTCTTGACGCGGTTGTGGACTATATGCCCTCGCCGCTGGATATCCCCGCGATATCCGGCAAAAACCCGAAAACCGGCGAGCCGGATACAAGACCGACGGATGACAAAGCGCCGTTTTCCGCGCTTGCGTTTAAAATCGCGACCGACCCGTTTGTCGGAAAGCTCTGCTTCTTCAGGGTTTATTCCGGTTCGATGAACGCGGGTTCCATGGTATTGAACTCGGTCAAAGGCGGCCGCGAGCGTCTGGGCAGAATCCTGCAAATGCACGCGAATCACAGAGAGGATATCGAAACGGTTTATTCCGGCGATATAGCCGCCGCGGTCGGGCTTAAAAACACCACCACGGGCGACACGCTCTGTGACGATAAAGCGCCGATAATTCTGGAATCCATGGACTTTCCCGAGCCCGTCATCAGGGTCGCTATCGAGCCCAAAACAAAGGCGGGTCAGGAAAAAATGGGCATCGCCCTGTCAAAGCTCGCGGAGGAGGACCCGACCTTCAGAACGTATACTGACGAGGAAACGGGTCAGACGATAATCGCGGGCATGGGCGAGCTTCATCTCGAAATCATCGTCGACAGGCTGCTTCGCGAATTCAAGGTCGAGGCGAACGTCGGCAAGCCGCAGGTTGCGTACAAGGAGACAATCCGCAAGTCGGCGGACGTCGAAAACAGGTATGTACGTCAAACGGGCGGTAAGGGACAGTACGGACATGTCAAGATTATCGTCGAGCCGAACGAGTCGGGCAAGGGTTATGAGTTTATCAACAAAATCGTCGGCGGCGTAATCCCCAAGGAGTACTTCAACGCAATCGACCAGGGAATCCAGGGCGCGATGCAGAGCGGAGTGCTCGCCGGGTATAATGTGGTTGACGTTAAGGTTACCCTTTGCGACGGCTCGTATCACGAGGTGGACTCGTCTGAAATGGCGTTTAAAATCGCGGCGAGCATCGCTTTCAAAGACGCGTGCCGCAAAGCCGACCCGGTTCTGCTGGAGCCCATTATGAAGGTTTCGGTTACAATCCCCGAGGAATACCTCGGCGACGTAATCGGCGATTTGAGCTCGAGGCGCGGACACATCCAGGGCATGGAGGCGCGCGCCGGCGCGCAGCAGGTGGACGCTTTGGTTCCGCTATCCGAGATGTTCGGCTACGCCACGGACTTAAGGTCAAAAACTCAGGGGCGCGGCCAGTACACTATGGAGCCCAGTCATTATGTCGAATTACCGATGAGTATCCAGGAAAAAATCATTTCGGTACGCGCTAAAAACAACTAATTCGTGAAAAATTTAAAAAAGTGTTGCAAAATTCCGTTTTTTACTATAAAATAAGTTTTGTACCGCTTTATTGCCAGAATCCATGTAAAACAAAAAAAATATAATAAAATACTCAAACACAAGGAGGAGTAATAATATCATGGCAAAAGCAAAATTTGAAAGAAGCAAACCCCATGTTAATATCG
>JAAYXM010000116.1 GCA_012515925.1 Clostridiales bacterium | reverse complement strand
CAGCTTGAGCCCGCCCACTGGGGCATAGTGTCCGTTTCGCGCTTCGCGGGTCCTCCGCATTTCGGGCAGGTCGTATTGACCCACTCGCGCATGTTCGCGATAGGTGACTCGCCGTTATCCGTAGGTTCGTAGGAATCAACATCGGGCAGAAGCAGCGGAAGCTGCTCCTCGGGAACGGGCACCCAGCCGCATACCGGGCAGTCGATTAACGGAATAGGCTCGCCCCAGTATCTCTGACGCGAGAATACCCAGTCGCGCAGCTTGTAGTTGACCTTCGGCGTGCCGAGACCCTTTTCCGAAAGCCACTCGGTTATCTTTTCCTTCGCGCGGCTGACCTCAAGACCGTCAAGAAATCCGGAATTTACGAGAATGCCGGTTTCGACGTCCACATACGCCTCTTTTTCCACATCGCCGCCCGCGACGACCTCGATTATCGGAAGGTTGAATTTTTTCGCGAACTCCCAGTCGCGCGTGTCATGCCCGGGCACCGCCATAATCGCGCCCGTACCGTAGGACATAAGCACGTAATCCGATACGAAAATCGGAATTTCCTTACCGTTTACGGGATTTATCGCGTTAACGCCCTCTATTTTTACGCCGGTTTTCTCCTTTGAGAGCTCGGTGCGCTCAAGGTCCGACTTTTTCGAGGATTCGACCGCGTACTCCCTGATTTCATCGATATTCTTTATAATCCCCGACAGTTTTTCGATATACGGGTGTTCCGGGGAAATAACCATGTAGGTCGCCCCGAATAAAGTATCGGGACGGGTGGTGTAAACGCGCAGGATATCGCCCGAAGTTGTTTTGAAATCAACCTCGGCGCCGTTTGAGCGGCCTATCCAGTTCTTCTGCTGGATCTTGACGCGCTCGATAAAATCAACCGCGTCCAGATCGTTTATAAGCCTTTCGGCATATTCTGTGATTTTAAGCATCCACTGGCTTTTTTCCTTGCGCACCACCTGACTGTGGCAGCGCTCGCAGACGCCGTCCACAACCTCCTCGTTCGCAAGCACGCACTTGCACGAGGTGCACCAGTTGACGGGCATCCTGGTCTTGTAAGCGAGCCCCTTTTCAAAAAGCTTCAGGAAAATCCACTGCGTCCATTTATAATAGCCCGGGTCGGTGGTGTTTACCTCTCTTGACCAGTCAAACGAGTATCCGAGCGACATAAGCTGGGATTTAAACAGCTCGACGTTTTTCTTTGTTACCTCTGCCGGGTGGATTTTATTCGCTATCGCGTAGTTTTCGGTAGGGAGTCCGAACGCGTCCCACCCAATCGGGAACAGAACGTTATAGCCCTGCATCCTGCGCTTTCTCGCGACCACGTCAAGGGCGGTATACGGGCGCGCGTGCCCCACGTGCAGACCGTTGCCCGACGGATACGGGAACTCGATGAGCGCGTAGAATTTGGGACGGCTTGTGTCGTTATTCTCTGCCTTAAACGTTTCCGACTCCGCCCATTTCTTCTGCCACTTTTTTTCTATTTTCGTAAACTCGTATTTCATTGTCTCACCTCATAAACTACCTGTCTCCGGGTCGGTCGCGATTTCCCCGGGTTCGACGAATATCGCGTCCGCCCAAACCCTGTCTAACTGGTAGAACTTTCGCGCCTCGTCGGTAAATATATGAATAATGACGCTTGTATAATCCATCAGCACCCAGGTGTTGCTGCCGTGCCCCTCAATATGGTGCGGCTTTATCCCCGAGAGCCCGAGCCGCTGCTCGACCTCCTCCATCAGCGTTCTGACATGGGTGTTGGAGCTGCCCGTGCAGATAATGAAATAATCCGCGAGCGTCGTGATGGTTTCTATCCTTAATATCTGAAGCTCCTTAGCCATTTTATCCTCAAGTGCGGATACCGCGATTTTTGCGATTTGCTCTTTAGTCAGCATATTCATCCTCTTTCCTTGATTCACTTTTCGTCGTGTTCCATGACGCTTTTTTAACCCGGAAGGTTCAGGCTCCTGATAGGTGTTACATACGGGTTAAAATACTCGTTTATAATTTCCAAAGCGGATTCCTCGTTTATAATATAATATGAACCGCCGTTTACATACTTCCCGACGCCCGGCAATGTAAACAGCTTTACATCGTTTTCCGTATCCAAAGAAAGGCATTCTTTCCCGAGCCAGATAAGGTTTCCGATATCCAAATCGGTTTTAACGTTTTCCATGGCTATCTCGGCAAGCCCCGGCAGCTTCGACAGCGTGGACGGGGATATCATTTTCTTCATGAACGCCTCGATAAACGCGTGCTGCGCCTTAATTCTGCCTATATCGCCGTCAACATAGGTATGGCGGTATCTCATAAAGCCCATCGCGTCATATCCGTTGAGCGTCTGTACGCCCTTTTTTATATTAATCGTCAGGTTCTGGGTCGGGTCGCTGTATTTCATATCTATCGGGACATCCACGGTGATCCCGCCGATTTCATCAATCAAATCTATAAAGCCCTGCAGTGAAACAACCGCGTACCTGTCGGGCTTAAAGCCCACGACGGACTCAACCTCGGAAAGCAGCTCTTCGATATTTCCGCTTTTGCCGCCGACGGTGTAAGCCGCGTTTATTTTCTTGACCGCGCGCTTAACGTTAACCATGGTATCCCGGGGTATACTCATTACATTGACTTTTTTCGCGGTTATGTCAAACGCCGCGAGCATCAGTGTGTCCGTATTCCCGCCGAAATAATCCGTCCCCGCGACCAGTATCGTGAAAAAATCGTCCTTCCGGCTTGCGTCAAAAATCTCTATCTCGCCCACTTCACGGATTATATCGCTTTCGTTTCCGGGATTCCCCGCCAGCGCGGAGCTGTCAAAGGGCTCGGGCGGTTTTATACTCCTCAAAGCGAGCGCGGCAGCCGTCATGACGACCGCGGCGGCCACCATAACGATTCCGATAACCAATCTGGATTTAAAGCTCAATCTATCATAAAAAGAAAAACGGCCTTTTTTACCGTTTCCGCCGAACAGCTTCATTAAAATAACTCCTTTCGGGTCTTAAGAACCTCGTTTCGCGCTTCGACTGTGTCTGTGTCAATATATCCGGATTTCAGTATCAAATACCTTATTGTCGCGTCAATCCCTAAAAGCAGCGCCCTGTCGATATCGGAAAACGCCGCGTCCCGGACGGCTTTTACATGCTCCCCGGTTCTTCCCGGTTCTATGAAATCGGCGACCCAGATGATTTTTTCAAGCAAAGTCATACCCGCGCGCCCGGTGGTGTGCCACCTGATTGCGTCACAAACCGGGTCCGGTGCCGAAAATTCCGTTTTCGCTATAACCGAACCCGTGATCGCGTGCAGCAGCGCGGGGGATTTCTTGTGAATGTCGGATAATATAATATCATGCTCACGGCATATTTTCAACTGGTTTTTGAAACTTAAATCTCTTGTGATATCATGCAAAAGAGCGGCGTCAAGCGCGTACTTTTCATCCGCCCCGTGTCTTTCGGCAAGCTTCACCGCCGATTCGGCGCAGCTTAACGTGTGCCGGAGCCTTTCGGGACTCATTCTGTTTAAAAGCTCGGACTCCGAAATAATCAAGCGGCTCATCCCTCTTTTTTATATAATTCGTTTTCAAGAATATAGTTATAGACGGTTTCCGGAATGCTTACCCTGCTTTTCTCACTGTATATATTATTCCTCAATTCCGTAGACGAAACATCAACGGGGCATACATCGAGCAGCCTGATATCGCATTTGTAGCGCCGGCACAAAAACTCAGCGTGTCTTTCCAGCTCAATGTAATCGTTTACATGCCTCGGAACCGCGGCAATTCCCGCATTGTTCATAATATATTCGGCGCTTTTCCATTCCTGGACAGTCAGGAACATATCCGTACCCACGATAAGCCAGAACTCCGCGTCCCCGTACAGTTTCTTAAGCTCTTTCAGCGTATCCGCGGTAAAGCTTACCCCGCCGCGGTTTATTTCCATATCCGAAACACCCGCGTCAATCACCGCCGCGGCAAGACGCGTCATTTCGAGTCTTTGCTCCGCCGCTGGAGTCCCGGGCGGAAGCGTCTTGTGCGGAGGGTCACAGGCAGGGATAAGCAGCAGCAAATCAAGCCCGAGCGCGTGCTTTGCCGTAAGCGCCGCGTGGATATGTCCGTTGTGCGGCGGGTTGTACGTCCCGCCTATAATTCCGATTCGCATAATACCCTTATAACCTGTCCAAAAAGATTTTCCTGTCCTCCGGATTTTCGCGGTAAATGACAAAGCGGGTACCGATAACCTGAACCGGCTCGGCATTAAGCATTCCGCACAGCGCTTCACATGCCTCCGCCGCGCTAAGCAGCGCGGCATCAAGCACACGGCACTTAACTATCTCGCGCGCTTTCAATGCATCGTCCGCCTGTGCCGCGATATTCCCGTTAATTCCGCCCTTTCCGATGTGGACAATCGTATCTATGCCGTTCGCCAACGCGCGAAGCTTTGCCCTCTGTTTTCCGTTTAACATGCTCATGCTCACTTCCCGCCGCCTGAAGCGGCAACTTTATATCTTATGCTTCATCCAAAAACTTACCGAGCTTATCGTAAAAAGCCTTAAGGGCATATGCCCTGTGTGAAATCCTATTCTTTTGCTCCGCGGGAATCTCCGCCATGGTTTTGCCCGTGCCCTCGACCTCGAATACCGGGTCATAGCCGAACCCGCCGTCACCTCTCGGCGTTTTTGTAATAATTCCGCGGCATTCCCCGCGCGCGGTAAACTCCCGGCCGTCCGGGAAAACGCATGCGATAACCGAGACAAAACGCGCGCCCCTGCGGTTATCGGGAACATTGCTAAGCTTATCTAAAAGGTACATGCAGCGCTCAAAGTCGTCTTTACAGGCGTTGCCCCCGAACCGTGCCGACATGACGCCCGGCGCGCCGTCGAGCGCGTCCGTCACAAGCCCGGAATCGTCCGCGATCGCGGGAAGTCCCGAGGTTTCCATCGCGGCTTTTGCTTTCAGACGCGCGTTTCCCTCAAACGTGTCCTCCGTCTCCTCGACCTCGGCTTTTATGCCGGCCTCCGCGAGGGAAACGGCTTCTATCCCGAGCTTATTCAGAATACCCTTCAGCTCCGCAAGCTTTTTATTATTATTAGTAGCGATAATAAATTTCAATACATAAACCCTTCCTGCCGTAAGAATTAACCGGAATGCCTATCCCCCCAAGGGGGGGTAGGGCCGCTATTAGCAATGCGCGGGCTCTCCCTCCGTGGGAGGAATAACCGTCAGATTAACGCGTCGACAAAGGCGCGCGCGTCAAATTCAATAATATCGTCGATTCCCTCGCCGACGCCTAAAAACCTCACTGGCACTTTGAGCTTTCTCGCGATTGCCAGTACAATGCCGCCCTTAGCGGTACCGTCAAGCTTTGTGAGAATTATGCCGCTTAAGCCCCCGACCGCGTCATCGAAGCTTTCCGCCTGAACGATGGCGTTCTGCCCGGTAGTGGCGTCAAGCACTAAATAGGTTAAAACACGCGCGGAAGGCGCTTCCCGGTTTATCACCTTATTTATTTTCTTAAGCTCGTTCATCAGGTTCTGCTTATTGTGAAGCCTTCCCGCGGTATCGCATATAAGAAGGTTTACCTTTCTCGCCCTCGCGGCGTTTAACGCGTCGAATATAACGGCGGAAGGGTCCGCGCCCTGATTATGACGTACGAGCTCCGTACCCGTGCGCTCTGCCCAGACCTCAAGCTGGTCTCCCGCCGCGGCGCGAAACGTGTCCCCCGCGGCAAGCAGAACCTTTTTGCCCTGCCTGTTATATAAACCGGCAAGCTTTCCGATACTCGTCGTCTTGCCGACGCCGTTTACCCCGACTATCAGGATAACCGTCAAACCATCGCAGAAATCTCCGTCTTCAACAGTATTCTCCGGCATTATCCCGTAAAGAATCTCCTTGAGCTCGGCTTTTAAAGCCTCCGCATCCTTAATTCTTTTTTCCCCGGCGCTCCGCCTTAGCTTTTCGATAACCTCGATTGCCGTTTCAACGCCCATATCCGCGCCAATAAGCGCCTCCTCGAGCTCATCAAATACCTCGTCGCCGATTGTCGCGAAGCTTTTTAAGACGCCGTCCACCGAGGCGCCGATGGCGTTTCGCGTTTTTTCAAGACCGGTCTTGATTTTCCGGAATATATTAAGCATAATACCGTAACTCCCGATTGTGTTATTTAAGCTTGATATTCAGCTGCTTTTCAACGTCGGCAATGCTTATCGTAAGCATTTTTGAAATCCCCTGCTCCTGCATCGTGACGCCGTAGAGGATATCCGCCTCCTCCATTGTCCCGCGCCTGTGCGTAATAATAATGAACTGGGTCCTGTCCGAAAGCCTGCGCAGATACCCGGCAAACCGGCTGACGTTGACATCATCGAGGGCCGCCTCAATCTCATCGAGCACGCAAAACGGCGTCGGCCGGACCTTGATAATCGCGAAATACAGAGCAATCGCGACGAACGCCCGTTCCCCGCCGGACAGCAGCGTAATTGTCTTTAAGGTTTTCCCGGGCGGCTGTACCCTGATTTCTATACCGCAGTTCAAGATATCGTCGGGGTCCGCAAGCGTAAGCTCCGCCCTGCCTCCGCCGAAAATCTCGACAAAGGTCTCGCCGAAGCTTTCGTTAATCACCTTAAACTGTTTCGCGAAGATTTCCTCCATCTCCCCGGTTATTCTTTCAATCAATGAAGTAAGCTCGTTCTTCGCCTTTTCGAGGTCGTTTTTCTGTTCGCTCAAAAAGCTGTAACGCTTGGATACCCTGTCGTACTCGTCAATCGCGCCCACATTGACGGCACCGAGCTTTTTCCGCTCGGCCTTAAGCCGGCTTATGCGCTTTTCGGCGCCGGTAACGGATTCAAGCTGTATTACATGCTCCTTTGCCGTAATCGGAGTAAGCTCATAGGTCTCCCAGAGCTTGTCGATAATCTGTTTTTCCTCGGTCAGAATGCTGTCCTTTCGGGACTCAAGCCTTGACCGCTCACGCTCAAGCTTTAAAATATCATCGTTTAAATCCTTGCTCTCCTTGTCCTTTTTATTCCGTTTAGCCTCAAGAGCCAGCCTTTCGGACAAAACCCGCTCCTCATTCTGCTTGATTTCGCTCATTTTATTAATGAGCTCTTCGATTTTCGACTGCTTTTCCGCAATCTGACCGTTTACCTTGTTGTTATTTTCGGTGTATTCGTCTATAAGGCGCTGCTTCTGCAGACGGTCACCCTCCATATCGCTCTGCAGCGCGACAAGCTGGCTTAACGCTTTTTCGGACTCGGCGCGCTCGGTGCGTATTTCGGCGAGCTTAAGCCGGATTTCCGAAAGGCGCTCCGAAAGGCTGCTTTTTTTCTCCGCTATCTCCGAATGCTCGGAAAGAAGCGCTTCGATTTCCGCTTTAAGCCCCGACATATCCGCCTCGATACCGGAAATTCCGGAAAGCGCCTCGCCGCGCGCGTTATTCCATTCGTTCAGCTTATCGGTTATCTCCGAATCCTCGCTTTCAAGCAACGCGATACTCTGTCTTATGCCGGAAAGCAGGCTCTCGTGATGCTCCATTTCCGTCTTTGTTTTAAGCAGTATATCCTCCGCCTTACGGCGCTCGGCTTTATATACCTCGATTTCATAGCTTAACGCGTTAAACTCGCGTTCCGCCTCGTTCTTTTCATGAACAAGCTTTTCAAGGCCGCCGCTTAAATCGGAAAGCTTAGCCTCAAGCTTTTTAATCTCGTTTAATCGGCTGAGAATACCGACGTTTTTGCCGATACTCCCGCCGGTATACGAGCCGCCAGCGTTGATTATCTGACCGTCGAGCGTGACAATCCTGAATCTATAGCCGAAGCTTTTGGCAATCGCGCTCGCGTTGTTTAAATTGTCTACCACCGCGATTCTGCCGAGCAGGTTCTTGAAAATCCCGGCGTACTTATTATCATATGACACCAGACGACTCGCGATACTGATAAACCCGGGCTTTCCGCTTAAATCCCGTATTTCGATTTCGTCCCCTCGAACCGAGCTTAAAGGCAGAAACGTCGCCCGCCCTGCGTTGGTGTTCTTTAAAAACGCAATCGCTTCCCTCGCGCTTTTATCGTCATCGACCACTATATTCTGAAGCGCGCCGCCGAGAATCGTCTCAATCGCGACCGTGTATTCGTCCTCAACCCGCATAAGCTGTGATACCGTGCCGTAAATCCCGCGGAGCGCGCCGCGCTCATGCGCGCGCATAACTGATTTGACGGAGCCGAAATACCCTTCGTAATCGCGCTCCATATCCGTCAGAATCTTATGCTTGCTCTTAAGCGAATCCATCTGCAGCTCCGCTTTTCGAAGCTCTTCCCGCGCGGCGGCCGCCCGTTTTTCGCGCGACGCGGCTTTAAGCTCATAGCCTTTGAGGCTGTTTTCAATGCCGCTCAAGGTCTCCTGCGCCTCGGCATTCGCGCTTTTAATCTCCGAAAACCTCGCGACGGCGCTTTCAAGCTCACCCTTCTTGTCGGAAAGCTCGCCGCTTATACGGCTTTTGCGGGCATTCAGGTTTTCGATATGCGTGTCAGCGGATGAAAGCTTTATTCTAAGCTCCGATATGTTAAGCTCGCAAAGCTGCTCCTTACCGCGAAGCGTCTCAAGCCGCGCGCTCAAACCGTCCCGGCTTTTGTCCGCGCTTAAGATGCTTTGGCTGATACTTTCTACCTTAAGGCTTATCTCCCTCTCGTTTGTGTTTAAGTCTTCTATCTGCGCCCGGCGCTCTTCAATCTGCGCGCCGATACCGCCCGCGCGGTCCGCGCCCTCGGCGATTTCAGCCTTTATTCGCTCGATATTCGCGGTATTGTTTTCGATTGTCGCCTTAAGATAGGATATTTCGCTTTCGATATCATGCTTTGCGCCCTCGGCCCCGTGCAAATCCTCGCGAACCCGCTCAAGCTCGGAATCCTTCTCGCGCATTGCCTCCGATATCCGTTCAAGCTCGGAATACAGCTCGTCCAGGCTTGACTGTCCGCGTTCGAACTGTGAATTCGCGACCTCAAAATCGTTGACTATCTTCTCGGCGTTGGCTTTTATTTTCTCGATGTTATGCAGCCAGAGGCTTGTCTCAAGCCCGCGAAGCTCATCGTATATCTTAAGGTACTGCTTCGCCTCCTCCGCCTGCGTGGCAAGCGGCTGGAGCTGAAGCTCGAGCTCCGATATTATATCCCGTATTCTTACAAGGTTTTCCTCATTGGCGTTAAGCTTGCGCTCGGCCTCCTCCTTGCGGTGCCGGAACTTCGAAATGCCGGAGGCCTCCTCAAAGATTTCGCGCCTGTCCTCGCTTTTGAGCGCGAGAATCTCGTCTATCCTGCCCTGCCCGATAATCGAATAGCCGTCCCTTCCGAGCCCGGTATCCATGAAAAGCTCATGAATATCCCTTAGCCTTACGGCGTTTCTGTTAATATAATACTCACTTTCGCCCGAACGATACAGCCTGCGCGTAATCGTAACCTCGCTGTACTCCGTGGGCAAAACGCCGTCGGAATTGTCAATCGTAATCGAAACCTCGGCAAACCCGACGGGACCCCGTTTCTGAGTCCCGCCGAATATAACGTCCTCCATTTTGCTGCCGCGCAGCGTGCGCGTCGACTGTTCGCCTAAAACCCAGCGCACCGCGTCGGATATATTCGATTTTCCGCTGCCGTTAGGGCCCACTATCGCGGTTATCCCGTCGTCAAAGTTTAACACGGTTTTTTCCGGAAATGATTTAAACCCCTGCATTTCAAGGGACTTTAAGCGCAAAGCCACCACTCCTATTAGGTGTATATAATGTTATATTTTATCAATTTTATCGGGCTATTGCAAGAGGGAGCCGGTGCGCGAAGCACACCGGCTCCCTCTATGAGTTCTTTATTTACGCGTCGGCTTTCCAGAGCCCGTGCAGATTGCAGTACTCGTACGCTCTGATAACCCTGTCGTCGTCCGTCAGAATAAACTCTGCGGCAGGCGCGGCATCCGGCATAAGCGCCTTTCGCTGTCCGCCCTTTTCCGTCTGGATATAAATCCACGTGATATAGTGCTCCGGCGTCATCGGATGGGGCGCCGAGCCTACCTCGACCTTGACGCGGCTGCCGTCAACCTTAATGACAGGCACGTGCTTCTCCGAGGACGCGTCAACCGTATTGGGTATTATCTCGGTCATCTCGTCACCGCAGCAGACAACCCTTGCGCCGGAGTCGTACAGATGCGCGATTATGTTCCCGCAATGCTTGCAGATGTAGAATTTCTGTTCCTTTTTCATTTGTCATCTCCCCTTTTTTATTTGTATTGGCTTCTGTATAATATTATATTCAATATATTCACATAATTCAACATATTTCGGCATTTCGGCCCATACTGTTTTTTCTTTGCCCGGAAGAAAGTGAAAATCCGTATAATAAAGCACGTTTCGGCAGTAATTTTCCGCGTTTAGAGGATGAGAATAAATACATAAAAAATAAAAATAATTTTTTATTTATACCACTTGACATAAGCGGCTTATTGTAATACTATTTACATAATAAATATGCCGAATATTGGCGATTTATTAAATATTTTAAAGGAAAAAGCAGAAAGGAATGATAAAAAACATGAGAATCTCTAAAAAAGGCTTCACCTTAATCGAACTCGTGGTCGTTATCGCTGTGCTTGCCGTGCTTGCGGCAATCGCCATTCCGGTCGTCACCGGCGTATTGAACGACGCCAAAGCGAATGTGGACGACGCCAATGCCAATACCATCGAAGCCTCTGTTAAGCTTTACGTAACGCAGAAAGATCTGACAACTGTTGACGCTTCCGTTATCGCAGATGCATTAAAAGAGGGCGGCATCGATACGGAAATAGCACCGCAGCAAGATGACAAGGTATTTATCGTCAACAGAGATACGCTTGTGGTCACGGTTGATGACATACCGGAGTCCGGCGTCGGTGTTAATAACTATGACAATGTATATGTATATGTAGAAGAATAATCGCTAATCATTATATT
>JAAYXM010000115.1 GCA_012515925.1 Clostridiales bacterium | reverse complement strand
TACAACAGCGGCAGATTCAGGCGCACGCTCGGGTATGTGCTGAAGGAAAGCGGGCTTTCGCCGTTTGAACTTTTTACCCGTCTCGGAAGGCAGGCAGAGTTAAAGGGAATAAAAAGAATACCGCTCGACGGTTATATCGAATTCATCTACTCGTATTTTGCGGAGCTTTGCGGGATAGATAAGGATAAGCTTCGTGATATGTTGGCCTGCGATTTTATTTCCACAAATCCCTTCGGGAGGTTTCCCGACTCACTTAAGACATATGACGCAAGGCTTAAAAACGCGATGAAAAAACTGGAAGACGACCCCAAAACGCGCCGCCCCAAGGGCGTAAAAAGGGGCGCGGTTTTGCTGTATTCCGAAAACAGCATAGCTTATTCGGATTATTTAAACCGCGACCCGGTAACGCGCGAATACCCGCTGCACAAGGTTGAATTGTAGCATATTCGCGCAATTTAGTGTAAAAAATCGAAAAAATACCCTTGAAAATCGCGTGAATACATTAAAAAGATTTGTTCAATAAACTACGCGAAAGCAAATAATCAGCTCTTGCGCACTGTTTTCTTTACCGGAAACTGCAAATTGATTTCACGCAAAAAAGAAACGACAATTCGCATAAACGAATTATCGTTTTTTTGGTGCCGGTGACCGGGGTCGAACCGGTACGGTATCGCTACCACTGGATTTTGAGTCCAGCACGTCTGCCAATTCCATCACACCGGCATATTCGAGCGCACCATATTATACATTAAAAAGCCCTGTTTGACAAGTGCAATTTATGGCTTGCGCGCAAGATTATTTTTTATTCCATCCCCCAAGGGGGAGGGGATAATTAAAACCTGCGTACAGTGCATTTTACGGCTGATTAAACAATATGTTGGTAATTCCCCACGCGGGAATAGGCAATAGTTTATCGTGCGGCTCGCCGGCAGGGTGTTTTATTGCCGGGGCTGATTAAAGAATTCGATATCGTTGTATATGAAATCATGCAGCTTTTTCGTCGCCTCGTCAAGGTCGTAGTCAAGGCCGCCGTTTTTCGGTTTGTAGCTTCCGTCCGGCAGGCGCGCCTCTTTAAATTCCGGCTTGCCGGCAATCAGCATTTTTGTCCCGATAGACATAATCTCGTTGTTCGAAAGCGAGGTTTCGACCAAAGGCAGGAGCTTTCCGAGAAGTGACGGGTATTGTACGGGATTTGCATCAAGAAGCTTTTTGAATATTTTTCGCATAACCTCGCGTTGACGCTCCGTGCGTTTGAAATCGGAGTTTCCGACCGAGCGTATGCGCGAATAGCTGACCGCCTGGTAGCCGCGCAGCTTCACCGCTCCGGACTCTTCGATTAAATCGGGCTCAAAGCCCTCCTCCTTCGCCATTTCCTTTATATACTTATTCGCGTTTGGCGCTCGGCCTCACTTATTTCAACCTCTATGCCTCCTACCGCGTCGACAATCTCCGCCATCTGACTGAAATTGACGGATATATAATCCGTGATATTCAGCCCGAAATTACGGTTAATCGTGTTTATCGCGAGCTTAGCCCCGCCGTAGGCGTAAGCGCTGTTGATTTTTACATTTCCGACGCCCTTTATATCCACGAGGCTGTCTCGCATAATCGAGGTAGCCTTAATTTTTCCGTGGATACTGTCAAACGTCAGAACCATAATCAAATCCGACCTGCCGGAGTTTTCATGGGTTCTCGAATCAAGGCCGAACACAGCGATATTGACAATATCGTCCACGTACGGGAGGTTCGCGTTTGCGTGCAGATCGTAGTCAGACAAATCGACGCTCGGACGCTTTATACCGAGAAGCGCGTAAGTCAGCGCGAAGCACGCAATACCCGTAATAAGCATCAGTGCTATTACGGTCCAGATAAGTATTGTTCTAAGTTTATTCTTTTTTCGGGACTCGGAGGTTTCTGACATTTTCATTACTCCTATCATGTCGTTGCGTGCAGAATTATGTTAACATAATTCGACATATAATCTCAATAGCCAAACTATAAAATTTATGTTAATTTTCGCTCCCCGGAAATCTGGCGTTCCCCGCCCGCGAAGCGGGTGGGGAACGCTGTTGTATTTCCCCTCCGAGCTTATAAAATAACCACATTTTAGCTTGCAATTTGCGCTTCAAAGTGATATCCTGTATAAAGAGAAATTATGGGTTTCAACCCGATTGCGGAAAGGCG
>JAAYXM010000114.1 GCA_012515925.1 Clostridiales bacterium | reverse complement strand
CTTTTCAATGTGTTCGGTGCCGTGCTGTTTTTCCTGTTTATACGCGTTGTGCCGGTTGTTTCATTTTTCGAAACGATGTTTCCCGGTAACCCCATGCAGCAGATTGCGCTTATGCATACCTTGTTCAACGTGCTCGCCGCCGCTGTTTTCCTGCCTTTGACAAAGATTCTTGTTAAAGCCGCGACCCTTCTTGTGCCCGGAACCGACCCGGAAGAAGAACCGATGCGCACAGCGTTTATCGACAAGCGCTTTTTGTCAACGCCCCATGTCGCGCTTGTCCAGACAATCAAGGAAATCGACAGGATGGGAAAGCTTGCGCTCGAGAATATAAAGGACGCGTTTGACGCGTTCATTAATCGAGACGATACGCGTACCGAAAGCATAAACAGCAAGGAAAAGGTTATTAATTACCTTGAGCATGAGATAACGGATTATCTCGTGCATATCAACCAGCTTGACTTTCCGGAGCATGACGCGGTTTTAATGGGCAACTTCTTTCATGTCGTAAACGACCTTGAAAGGATAGGCGACCACGCTATAAACATTGTGGAATATGTGGAAGTTTTAAACGAAAATAAAATCGGCTTTTCCGAGAGCAGCATTGTTGAAATAAAGAGCCTGTTTGACAAGGTGGTCGTACTGCTTGACACGGCGCTTCGCGCTCTGCGCACACAGGACATAAACCTGCTTAAAAACATATACCCGATGGAGCAGGAAATCGACGACCTCGAAAAAAAGCTGCGTGAAAGGCATATCGACAGGCTGACAAACAATATCTGCAATGTCCGCGCGGGCATGATATTTACAGATATAGCTTCGAATCTCGAGCGCGTTGCCGACCACGCTACAAACATCGCGTATTCGGTAGCATAATGAGTTTTGTGAGGTGTAAAGCTTGAAAATAAATTATCTTGGCGAATCAGCCGCGGTTGTGTTTGCGGCGGAGGAGCTTTGCAGAATTCTGAAGTCGGCGTCCGGGCATGACTTTAAGATTTCCGGAGCCGCGGAGTTTAATGAGAATACAGGGATTTACCTGGGCGAATTCGATAGATTTCCGGGTATATCGCCGCTTGATAATAATTATGATTTATACGATGATGAGATATTTATATCCGTTGAAGACGGAAAAGGAATAATAGCCGGTATTAACCCGCGCAGTGTGCTGATTGCCGTTTACAGGTTTTTAACCGAGCTCGGCTGCCGCTTTGTGGGTTTCGGCGAGTCCGGCGAGTTGATTCCCCGGATAGAACCGGGAAACGCCCGGGTGTCTTTACACGAGCGCGCGTATTACAAGCATAGGGGAGTATGTATCGAGGGCGCGGTTTCCGAGGAAAACGTGCGGCAGATGGTTGATTTGCTTCCCAAGCTCGGTATGAACAGCTACTTTATCCAGTTTCGCGAGGCATATACGTTCTTTGACAGGTGGTACAGCCATATAGGTCACCCGAAGCTTGAAAAAAGCGAACGCCTGCCCGTATCCCATGCCAGGGGATATGTTAAAAACATAGAATATGAAATTAAAAAACGCGGGCTATTATATCACGCGGTAGGTCATGGCTGGACATGCGAGCCTTTCGGGGTACCGGGGCTTGCTTGGGAGGAGTACACCGGCGATATTAGCCCCGAGGTACTGTCGAATTTTGCCGAAATTAACGGTGAGCGCGGACTATGTAAAGGTGTTCCGCTTAACACCAACGCATGTTATTCGAATAAAAAAGTTCGCGACAGGATTACGGATTATATAACGGAATACGCAAAAAGAAATAACTCGGTGGATTTACTGCATGTTTGGCTTGCTGACGGCACAAATAACCAGTGTGAATGCGCCGATTGCGCGAAGCATCTGCCGTCGGATTTATATGTTCTTTTGCTTAACGAGCTTGACGAAAAGTTCACGGTTGCGGGCATCGACACAAAAATCGTCTTTCTGATTTATGTGGATTTGCTGTGGCCGCCGAAGGAATACGCTATTAAAAACCGGGACAGGTTTTTGATAATGTTTGCGCCGATAACCCGTACATACAGGAAAAGCTTCAGATTTACGGGCGAGCTTCCGGATATTCCGCGGTACATAAGAAACCGTAACGAAATGCCTGTGGACGTCGCTTCGAATATATCCTTTCTGAAGCATTGGCAGGATATGTTCAAAGGCGGCGGGTTCGACTTTGACTATCATTACATGTGGGAGCATGTTTTCGACCCCGGATATGTGAGAATGGCCGGAGTTTT
>JAAYXM010000113.1 GCA_012515925.1 Clostridiales bacterium | reverse complement strand
GAAACCGGTATACAGGCTGTTATTAACGCGGATATTTCAACAAAGGGTAGCATCGTAGTCAAGGCAAAGCTGCTTTGCGATATTGTCAGGCAACTGCCCGACGAAATTGTTACCATATCGGTTGCCGACAACATGATGCTCAGTATTAAATGCAGACACGCGGACTTCGACATAATAGGCATGTCTCCCGAGGAATTTCCTAAAATACCCGTAATCGAATCAGAAAAATCATTGTCGATTCCTCAGAATACTTTAAAATCGATGATATCCGAAACAATTTTCGCGATAAGCACGAACGAGGCAAAGCCCGTTCATACCGGCTCGTTATTCGAGGTAAGCGAAAATAATTTAAATATGGTGTCCATAGACGGATTCAGGCTCGCGCTCAGGACGGAAACCGTCAAAAACAACAGTGAAAGCCGGGAGTTTTCGTTTATCGTTCCGGGACATACGCTTAAGGAAGTAGAACGCCTTTGCGGCGATTCCGAAGACGAAGTTAATATAATGCTCGGCAAAAAGCATATAATGTTCTCACTTGACGGAACCGCTATTATATCAAGAATTCTCGAAGGCGAGTTTTTAAACTACAGAAACGCGATACCGAAAGCGTCGGCATTCACGACAAAAGTCGCAAAACGCGACCTTGCGGAGTCCATCGACAGGGTATCGGTAATTATAGGCGAAAGAATCAAAAACCCTATTAAGCTCAGCTTCAATGAAAACAGCATCGAGTTAAGCTGCGTAACGTCCGTCGGAAAGTCGCAGGACATCTGCCCGCTTCTCTCGCCCGCGGATTCGCTCGAAATAGGCTTTAACGACAAATATCTTTCCGACGCGCTTAAGGCCTGTCCGGACGAGGAAATCATACTCGAGCTGAATAACCATATTTCCCCGCTCGTTATACGACCCGCGGAGGGCGAAAAGTACCTGTATCTGATTTTACCGGTCAGGTTAAAAACAGAAACCCTGACATGATTTTAAATAAACTTACTCTTTCCCGTTTCAGAAATTACAGGGAAGCAAAGCTTGATTTCTCCGGCGGCAAAAACATAATACTCGGAAACAACGCGCAGGGGAAAACAAATCTCCTTGAATCTGTGTTTTTTTTATCCTGTGCCAGGTCGTTTCGTGCAAAAAAAGAAATTCAGCTTATACTGTTCGGCGAAAACACGGCGAAAATCGACGCCGAAATCGAAACGTTTGAAAGGCGCCTTAACGTCGAAATTGAACTCTCCTGCTTTCAGAAACGGAGAATACTCGTTAACGGCCTGCCCGAAAAAAAGCTTTCCGATTATGTCGGGCTTGTTAAGACAATACTTTTTTCGCCCGATGATTTAAATATGATTAAAGAGGGGCCGCGGGAGAGACGACGGTTTATCGACATAGCCCTTTCGCAGCTTAAGCCTAAATATTTAAGGCTACTTTCCGAGCACGGGAAAATCCTCGCTCATAAGAATAAAATAATAAAATCCGGTGACACGCGGCAGGAATCAAAACAGATGCTTGATGTATTCAACGTAAAGCTTTCCGGTGTGTATTCCGAAATAATCGCGTACCGCGCGAGGTTTGTCGAAGAGCTTAACAGAAACGCGGCATTGGTATTTAAGGATATTTCAACGGGAAAAGACGGAATAGAGGCTCTGTATAAAACCGACAGCGCGGTTTCGGAGGATTTATTGGATACTCAGAAAAATACTCTGCTGATATATGAGCATTTGAATAAAAAAAGCGCGATTGAGCGTGAAATCGGACAATGCTTAATCGGCGCGCACCGTGACGATATTGAGATAAAAATCAACGGCAAGTGCGCGAAGATATTCGCATCGCAGGGACAAATCCGCTCAGCGGTTTTAGCGATGAAATTCGCGGAGCGTGATATTTTCAAAAACCATACCGGGGAAAACCCGATTCTGCTTCTTGACGACGTGTTGAGCGAGCTTGACGGCGCAAGGCGGGATTATCTTTTAGGAAACATCGGCGAGGGTCAGGTTTTTATTACAAGCTGCGAGAACGTATTGTCAAGAATATCCGGCGGCAAGGTGTTTTGCGTGGAAAACGGGATAATATCGGAAGAAGGATAAGGAGATAGCTTTTTATGTACCTGCATCTCGGGAAAAACACGGTTATTCCGGTAAAAAGCATAATCGGCGTTTTTGATCTGGATATTACCTCGCAGTCGGTGAAGACGAGGAGTTTCCTTTCAAACGGCGAAAAGGCGAAGCAGGTGGTTAACGTTTCGGAGGATTTGCCGAGGTCCTTTGTGTTATGCCGTGAAAACAACAAAACACGTATATATATTTCACATATCTCCTCGCAGACGCTTCAAAAGCGCGCGAACAGCCGGGGCAGAAAATATTAAGATTTCGTTTAATCAGATACGGAGGATAAAATTAGAATGGCTGAAATAATGAACAACAACTATGATGAATCCCAGATACAGGTATTGGAAGGTCTGGAGGCCGTCAGAAAGCGTCCGGGAATGTATATTGGCACGACGTCCGTCCGCGGGCTTCATCATCTTGTTTACGAAATAGTCGATAACGCGATAGACGAGGCTCTCGCGGGCTATTGCAGCTACATTAAGGTGCAGATAAAGCCGGGCGATATCATAACGGTTTCCGATGACGGCCGCGGCATACCCGTTGGAATGCATTCCACCGGCATATCCGCGCTCGAGGTTGTGTTTACAAAGCTCCACGCAGGCGGCAAATTCGGCGGTGAGGGATATAAGGTATCCGGCGGGCTGCACGGCGTCGGCGCGTCCGTAGTTAACGCGCTTTCCGAATGGCTCGAGGTCGAGGTATGCGACGGGAGCCAGGTGCATTTCATGAGGTTTGAACGCGGGGACGTCATCGAGCCGATAAAGGTCATCGGAAAAACCGACAAAACCGGCTCGAAAATCACGTTCAAGCCGGACCCGGAGATATTCGAGGAAACCGAGTTCGATTTCGAATTGCTAAAAAACCGGCTGAGAGAACAGGCGTTTCTGAACGCGGGCATAAAGATATATCTCGAGGATTTAAGGGGCGAGCATATCGAATGTACGCTGCACTACGAGGGCGGAATCAGATCCTTCGTCGAGCACATCAACAAGAACAAGACCCCGATTCACCCCGAGGTCATATATTTAACCGGCTGCAAGGACGATAATTCGGCGGAAATCGCGATGCAGTACAACGATGGGTATAACGAGAATATACTGTCGTTTGCGAACAATATCCATACCACCGAGGGCGGAATGCACGAAACCGGCTTCAAAACCGCACTGACCCGGGTTGTAAACGACTACGGCAAAAAATACGGCATACTTAAGCAGGACGAAAAAATCACGGGCGAGGACTCGAGGGAGGGCCTTGTCTGCGTAATATCGATAAAGATTATTGACGCGCAGTTCGAGGGGCAGACGAAGACAAAGCTCGGAAACTCCGAAATCCGCACGCTGGTGGATAATATAGTTTCGGAAAAGCTTACGGACTTTTTCGAGGAAAATCCGGCGGTCGCTCGCTCGATTGTCGAAAAATCCATTAACGCGGCGCGCGCGAGAGAGGCCGCGAGAAAGGCGCGCGAGGCAACCCGCCGCAAATCCGCGTTGGAGAGCGCGTCGCTTCCCGGAAAGCTCGCGGACTGTCAGGAAAAGGATCCGAGATTAACCGAGATATATATCGTCGAGGGCGACAGCGCGGGCGGTTCCGCAAAGGAAGGGCGCGACAGGCGTTTCCAGGCCATACTGCCGCTCTGGGGAAAAATGCTAAATGTCGAGAAAGCCCGTGCGGACAAGATTTACAGCAATGAAAAACTCATTCCCGTCATAACCGCGCTCGGGACGGGAATAGGTCAGGAATTCAATATCGAAAAGCTCAGGTATCATAAAATAATCATCATGGCGGACGCGGATGTGGACGGTTCGCACATAAGGACATTGCTTCTGACGTTTTTCTTCAGGTTCATGCGCCCGCTTGTGGATAACGGGAATATATATATCGCCTGTCCCCCGCTTTACAAGATATTCAAAGGCAAAAACGCTATGTATGCCTACGATGAGGCGGGTATGGAAAAAGCCAAGCTCGAAATCGGCAAAGACGCGACGGTACAGAGATTCAAGGGCTTGGGCGAGATGAACCCCGAGCAGCTCTGGGAAACCACTATGAATCCCGAAAAGAGAACGCTGCTTAAAGTCGAGCTTTCCGACGCCGTGGCGGCCGACGAAATATTTACGATATTAATGGGCGAAAAGGTTGAGCCCCGGCGCGAGTTTATAGAAAGAAACGCGGGATATGTCTCCAATCTCGACATTTAGTTTTCGGGAAAAACATGTTAAAAAGAAGGTAAAGCATTAATGAAGAACGACAAAAACGAACTTAACCATTTGGATATCGAGAATATAGTAGACGTCGACCTTGAGCGGGAGATGAAAAGGGCGTATATCGACTACGCGATGTCGGTTATTGTCGGGCGCGCACTGCCCGACGTGCGTGACGGGTTAAAGCCCGTTCACCGGCGTATATTGTATACGATGTACGAGTCAAACCTCATGCCGGATAAGCCCTACAGAAAATCCGTCACGACGGTCGGCGATGTTTTGGGGCGCTACCATCCTCACGGCGACGCGTCTGTCTATGATGCGCTTGTACGCATGGCGCAGCAGTTCTCACTCAGATATCCGCTTATCGACGGCCAGGGAAACTTCGGTTCAATCGACGGAGACCCTGCCGCGGCGTACAGGTATACCGAGGCGAGAATGTCGAAAATCGCCGTTGAGATGCTTACGGATATTGAAAAGGAAACGATAGACTATATCCCGAACTTCGACGGGCACAGAGATGAACCCACGGTCCTGCCCGCGAAAATACCCGCGCTGCTCGTAAACGGCTCCCAGGGTATAGCGGTCGGCATGACGACGAACATCCCGCCGCATAACTTAGGCGAGGTTATCGACGCGATAATAGAGATTATAGACAATCCCGAATGTGCGTTATCGGACATAATGGAGCATATAAAGGGCCCCGACTTCCCTACCGGCGGCATTATCATGGGCATGGCCGGAATCCGCGCCGCCTACGCCACGGGCAAGGGGCGCGTCCATGTCAGAGCCCGCGCCGAAATCGAGGATAATGAAACCGGCAAAAGCAAAATAGTCGTTACCGAGATTCCGTATATGACTAACAAGGCAAGGCTTATCGAAAACATCGCGGAGCTCGTCAAGGACAAGAGGCTCGAGGGTATATCGGATTTGCGCGACGAATCCGACCGCGAGGGCATGCGCATTGTCATCGAGCTCAAGCGCGACGCTAATCCGCAGGTGCTTTTAAACCGTCTATACAAGCTCACGCAGATGCAGACCACGTTTTCTATAATAATGCTCGCGCTTGTGGACAACAAGCCGAGAACCCTGCCTTTGCGCGAAATCCTTGACCATTATATCGCGTTCCAGCGCGAGATAATCAGGCGCAGGACAATATTCGACCTTAAAAAGGCGAGGGACAGGGCGCATATACTCGAGGGGTTAAGAATCGCGCTCGACAATATCGACGAGATTATAAGGATTATAAGAAGCAGCTATAACGACGCTAAGGAAAAGCTTATGGAAGCCTTCGGCTTAACCGAAATCCAGGCGCAGGCCATACTCGATATGCGTCTTGCAAGGCTTCAGGGGCTCGAGCGCGAAAAAATCGACGCGGAATATAATGATTTAATGGAGAAAATCAAGTATTACAATCAGATATTGGAGTCCGAGGCGCTTGTATCGGATATACTTAAAACCGAGCTTTCGGAGATAAAAAGAAAATACGCGGACGAGCGCAGGACGGAGATTGTCCCGGTCGAAAACGAAATCGATATCGAGGATTTGATACCGGTGGAGGAATGCGTATATACGCTGACGCATTTCGGGTATATAAAGAGACTGCCGACAAGCACGTACCGCGCCCAGCGCCGCGGCGGCAAGGGCATAACCGCGATGTCCACGCGGGAGGAGGATTTTGTCGAGACATTGTTTGTCGCCTCGTCCCACGACCATATACTGTTCTTTACGGATAACGGGCGGCTCTACAGGCTTAAAGGGTATATGGTGCCCGAGAGCAGCAGGACCGCGAAGGGTACGAATATCGTTAACCTGCTGCAATTAGACAACGACGAAAAAGTCACAGCGATGATACCGATAACGGAATTTGAAGAGGGCAAGTATCTCGTCATGGCGACAAAACGCGGCATTGTCAAGAGAATCGAGCTTACCCGCCTCGACACCGCGCGGAAAACCGGCATTCGCGCCGTCAACCTCGCGGAGGACGATGACCTTATTGCCGTCATGCTCACCGACAGCACAAAGCAGATTATGCTCGCCACGAGAAACGGAATCGCGATTAAATTCTCCGAAAACGATATTCGTCCCACGGGCAGGGATTCCGCGGGCGTGTACGGCATCGACCTTTCGGATGAGGATTATGTCGTCGGCGCGGCAACGGTCGAGCCCGGCAAAACCATTCTTACGGTTACCGAAAACGGGTTTGGGAAAAGAACGGATACGGACGAATACCGTCTGCAGAGCAGGTACGGCAAGGGTATACTCAACTATAATATCAGCGACAAAACCGGCTGCGTCGCGGGCATATTAATGGTGGACGATTCCGATGACGTAATGCTGATTACCGACGACGGAACGATAATCAGAATGGCCGCGGAGGACATCAGCAAATACGGCAGGGTTACGCGCGGCGTTATCCTTATGCGGCTTGACGAGGGCGTGCGTGTAATCTCGATTGCGAGCGCTGTCAAGGAGGAAGACGAGGAGGAAGACGAGCAGGACGACGAGCAGGACGACGAGCAGGACGGGCAGTCCGCCGAATAAATAATAATTAATGCGGTTACTCTTATTATGGTACGGCAGGAGGTATAAAAGTGGCAGAGTCGAAAACCGCTCGAAAAGCCATTGAAATATATACCGACGGCGCGTGTTCCGGAAACCCGGGGCCCGGGGGCTGGGGCGCCGTTCTCTGCTACCGTGACGTTAAAAAGGAGATATCGGGCGCCGAGCCCGGGACGACGAACAACCGCATGGAGCTTACGGCCGTCATCAGCGCGCTTGAAGCGCTTAAAGAACCCTGCGACGTTACGCTTTATTCCGACAGCAGATATATCGTCGACGCGGTTACAAAGCGCTGGGTGTATAAATGGCGCGATGCGGGCTGGATGCGCACCAAAACGCAGCCGGCGTTGAATGCCGACTTGTGGCAGCGGCTTCTTGAGCTGCTTGAGGTCCATAACGTAAGCTTTACATGGGTCAAGGGACACGCGGAGAACGAATTGAACAACAGATGTGACGAGCTTGCCGTGCGGCGCATAAAAGAGATTGAAGCTTAAAAACGAGGAGAATTATTATGAAGATAATATATGCCGACCACGCCGCGACCACGCGGGTTAAACCCGAGGTGCTCGAAAAAATGCGGCCGTATCTTACGGAGGAATACGGCAACCCGTCAAGCCTGTACGGGTTTTCGTACAACTCAAAGCGCGCGGTAGAGCAGGCGCGCGAGAATATCGCCGGGCTTATCGGCGCGGACGTGAAGGAAGTTTATTTTACCGGATGCGGGACCGAGTCCGACAACTGGGCCATAAAAGGCGCGGCCTGGGCAAACGGTAAAAAGGGCAAGCATATGATCACGTCGAAAACCGAGCATCACGCGGTTCTGCATACCTGCCAGTACCTTGAAAAGCAAGGGTTCGACGTAACTTACCTTGACGTGGACAAGGACGGGTTTATTAATCCCGACGAGCTTATTAAAGCCATCCGACCCGATACGATTCTGATTACGATAATGTTCGCCAACAACGAAATAGGCACGATTATGCCGATATCCGAAATAGGCAGAATCGCCCGGGAGAGAAGCATACTGTTTCATACCGACGCGGTGCAGGCTGCGGGGCACGTCCCGATAGACGTTAACGCGATGAATATAGACATGCTTTCGATTTCCGGGCACAAGTTGGGCGCGCCTAAGGGCGTCGGCGTCCTTTATATCAGAAAGGGCGTTAAGATAGAAAGCCTTATGCACGGCGGCGGACATGAGCGCGGCAAACGCGCGGGTACCGAGAACGTACCGCATATCGTGGGGCTCGGCGAGGCCGCAAGGCTCGCCAAAGCATATATGGATGAGAATATTAAGAAAGTCACCGCAATGCGCGACAGGCTGATTGACGGAATACTGAAAATACCGTATACCCGTCTTACCGGGCCCACGGAAAACCGCCTGCCGGGGCTTGCGAGCTTCGTTATCGAAGCGGTAGAGGGCGAAGCCATGCTGCTTAAGCTGTTCGAGTACGGCATATGCGCGAGCTCGGGCTCGGCCTGCTCGTCGGGTTCGCTTGACCCGTCGCATGTCCTGCTCGCAATCGGCTACCCGCACCATATCGCCCACGGGTCTCTGAGACTCTCTATCGGCGAGGAGAACACGGACGAGGAAATAGACAGGATAATCGAGGCGGTGCCCGAGGTTGTGAAAAAGCTTCGGGATATGTCGCCCGTCTGGGAAAACGGAAAACCCGCCTGGGCGTGATTTGTAATTTGTAAAGGAGAAATGATATGTACAGCGATAAGGTCATGGACCACTTCAAAAACCCGAGAAATATCGGCGAGCTTGAGGACTATAACGCGGTGGGTACCGTGGGTAATCCGAAGTGCGGGGACATCATGAAAATCTACATGAAAATCGAGGATAACATCATAAAGGATATTTCGTTTAAAACCTTCGGGTGCGGCGCCGCCGTGGCAACCTCGTCGATGGCAACCGAGATGGTCAAGGGCAAAACCATAGAGGAGGCTTTAGCTCTTACAAACAAAGCGGTTGCCGAGGCGCTCGACGGTCTTCCGCCCGCGAAGCTGCACTGTTCCGTGCTCGCGGAGGAGGCTATAAAAACGGCTATCGCCGATTATTACAAAAAGCAGGGCATCGACCCGAAACCGATTATCGGCTGCAACGCGGACTGCGCGCACTGCTGTGAGCATTAAAAAATAAGAATAGCCGCGGCTTTCGCCGCGGCCGATTATTTTTACTTACTAATCCGTTTCCGATGATAAAACGCCTTTTGGGTATTTGCCGTTTTCGTTAAACAGCAGGTACCCGTTTCCTTTTGTACGGGCCGTGTATATCAGATCGAACACATCGGCCGGCTCGTCGGATTCGGTTGTTTCGAGTATAGGCACAAACCGGGATGAAAAATCCGTTTCGCCGATTGCCTTGAAATACTCTTCTATTAAATTCGTATCAATACCGCGCCCAGCTTCAGGCCGCGGTATTTCCGCGTAAATCCTGTAGAAGCTCGCGGTAAGGTCCGAAAGCGCCTGCCCGCCCGGTGCCGGGTCTTCATTTGTCGGGGAAAATTCATGCTTTATCGATACCCTTAAATCCTGCTTTTCCTTGCTTTTATCGATTATACGGGAAATAAAGCCCGATATCGCGGTCTGCTTGTCCGTGCCTTCTTCCTCGTCCGGGTAGTACAGCAGGTTTGTTTTCCCGTAATACGGGAAGCAGACGTTTGTAAGCAGTATCTCTTTAAAGCCGAGCGCGCATATCTCGTCTATAAGCTCGAGTATATAATCGCACGCTCCCTCGTTATACGGGTTAAGCCATGTGATGTTGCCGCGGTCAAGCCAGATGACCTTGTTTTTGGTACGCGCCGCGTTGGCCTGTGATTTTCGCGCCGCGAGGTCGTCGCGAAAACACGAAACCATAGCGCTTACGTTATACCCGTCCATAATAAGCTTTGTCAGCGTGTTCTTGAGGTTTGTGTTGTCCGGACTTCCGGCGCCCGCCTTGACCGCGAGAGCTGAGGCCGAGGAAAAAGCGAGCTTTCCGTTTTCGGCCTTTACCTCAAGAATCACCGTATCGGCGCGGCTTTTATCGAGCTTCGAATACAGCTCGTCAAAGGCGTTTTTGTCCGAAAGAACCTCTAAAGGAATAAAGATTGATTTTTCGGTGCGCGTTTCGAATTCGTCCCGGTTGGGAGGCTCTTCGGCGGTTTCGGAAATCTGCTCCGCCGGTGTTTCCGGCGGGGGTGTGTCCTGTTCGATTATAAGGTTCGGTTCCGGCTCGGGCGCCCGCGCGCCGATAAGTATATCACGGCCGGAAAAAGGCAGTGTAAGAACCGTGCCCTCCGGGGTAAACGCAAGGTTATTGTACAGAAACAAAAGAACCAGCGCCGCGAATATACACAATACCGTCAGTATCGGAATCAAACAGCCGGTTTGCCCGCGCGGGCCCCTGTATGAACGGTACATAGGCACTTATGCTCCTTTCCCCCGAATGTGTTTTGATTTATGACTTAAGCCCCAGTATTTTCGGACGCGGGGTCCAAAAGCTTCGAATCGACGATAAGATGTCTCGGACACTTGACCGCGCACTCGCCGCAGCCCGTGCATTTTTCGTAATCGATTGAGGCAAGGTTGTTATCTACATGGATAGCGTCATACTTACAAGTTTTCTCACATATTTTACAGCCTATGCAGCCGATTTCACAAATCTTGCGAAGCAGCGCGCCTTTTTCACGGCTTGAGCACACGACGTTGACGTCGGCGGTGTACGGTACGGGCACGATAATGCCGCGCGGGCAGGTCTCGACGCACTTGAGACAGCCCGTGCATTTCTCGTGGTCAACGACCGCGACGCCGTCCTTTACGCTTATAGCGCCGAATGCGCACGCGGCGACGCAGCTCCCGAAGCCGAGACAGCCGTATTTGCACATGAGATGGCCGCCGGCCAACATGCCTGCCGCGTGGCAGTCCTTTATACCTTTATAGTTATATTTATTCTTGCTTCTGGTTCCGCCGTTGCAACGCACGAGCGCCGTAAGACGGACGTTCTTTTTAAGCTCGACGCCGAGTATTTCCGCGATTTTAGCGGTTGAGGCCGCCCCGCCCACCGGACACAGGTTGACGTCAGCGCTCCCTTCAGCGAGTGCCTCGGCATATGCCGAACAGCCGGCAAACCCGCAGGCGCCGCAGTTCGCGCCGGGCAAAACCTCGATAATCCTATCGAGATTCGGGTTTTTTTCGGGCGCGAACACCTTGCCGGCATAGGCGAGCGCCGCGCCAAAAAGGATGCCCAGCGCGCCGAGCACAAGTATCGCGAATAGTACATTCAAAAAACTACTCATATGGCATATACCTTTCTATCAGAAAATCCGCATGCCCTGAAAGCCCATAAAAGCGAGTGACAGCAGCGAAGCG
>JAAYXM010000112.1 GCA_012515925.1 Clostridiales bacterium | reverse complement strand
TGTGTGCCGTCCTTCTCATTTAGCTTTCGAATATTATAGCTGTTCATTCTGAAGGTCTTGAAAAGGCTCTGCAGTTTTTCGCCCGTAAGCTGCATAATCGGGTTGTAGCCGGTTATCGTCGGCGGGCTCTGAGTATCCGGCACTATGAGTGTTTCCGGAGAAATCAAGTTAAAATTTCCGGCAAGCTCGAACGCGAAACCGCAGCCGTTTCCCGTTATACCCGAAAGCGGGGATAACGCGTTGTCAACGTTTAAAGCGGTGTCAAACCGGATAATCCTTCCGGTATTCATGCTTTTAAAATACAGAAATACACGGCCCGCGTCCTTGTCTATGCACAGGTGCATATATCTCGCGGTCTCCGAAAGCTTAAGACTCCTGCCCGTGTCAAGCCAGCCCGACAGCGAATCGATTAAAACATCGCCGCGGAAATCATAGAACACGCCGTTTTTCGAAAGCGCGGCTTTCCATTCGTTCTCGTCCGCCTGTTTCATGTTTGAAGCCGAGCCCAAAGCTTCGGCCATAAGCAGGCTCGTCTTGTCGTATACAATGCTTGTTATCGCGTTGCCGTAGGGCGCGCCGAAGCGCCCGGAGTCGGTTTTAACCGCGGCCGCAAGAGGACGGATGGCGTATATATGGTCACCCTCGTTCCCGCCCGCGAGGAACCCGCCCGTGCCGTACGCGCCCGGGTTCACTATAAGCTGCCATAACGGCAGGTCTGACACCGGGCTGTCGAAGTACCACGTGGCGTAAGTCAGATAAAACGCGCCGCACAGCAATACGATTATCAGAAGGTTTTTTATGCGCTCCTTTGTTTTCATTGCGCTTCACCGTCCGGCTCGCGCTCGAAATCGGGCGCGACCGCGAGCGAGAGCTTAACGGTCGTGCCGTGGTTGAAAACGCTTGAAATCGAGATGTTCCCGCCGTGATACTCGATGATTTCCCTGGCAATGGCAAGCCCGAGGCCTGTTCCGCCCTTTTCGCGCGAGCGCGCCTTGTCAACCCTGTAAAATCGCTCGAACACGCGCGGCAGGTCGCTTTTCGGTATGCCTATCCCGTTGTCCGTAACCGAGATATGGATATACCCTTCGTTATAATGGACGCGCATGCTTATTTTCCCGCCGTCGGGCGTGTATTTGACCGCGTTCGAGAGAATATTTATCAATACCTGCTCGATGCGCTCGCGGTCGCCCGTAATTTCCGGCAGGTCTTCGTCCATGTCAAGCAGCAAAGTATGCGCGTGCTTTTTCGCGTCCATCTCCATGGCGGAGAAAACGTGCTCAATGCTTTTCTTAATGTCAAACCGCGAGATTTTCCAATCCATGCGCGTCGAATCAAGCCTTGACAGCGTGAGCAGGTCCTTAACAATCCTTGTCATCCTGTCCGTTTCGTTCATAATGACGCTGTAGAACTTATCCCGCAGCTCGTCAGGCGCGTCCGGGTTTTCCATAAGCGTTTCGGTATAGCTTTTTATGTTAGTAAGCGGCGTCCTGAGCTCATGTGACACGTTCGCCACAAACTCGCGCCGCGCGTCTTCGAGCTTTTGCTGCTCGGTTATATCGTGGATAACCGCGATAGCGCCGCGCTCACCCTCGTCGCTGCCGAACGCCGCGATAAAAAGCTGCAGCGTCCGGTTGTTTATCGAAAGCTTCTTTTCAATCGATTCCTGCTCGGTAAGCTCAAGCGCTTTTTCGAGTGTAATGCCTGTCGCGGCGTAGATTTCGTCAAAGCACGGCTTATGCTCCGGAGAAATGCCGAGCATCTCAACCGCGGCCGGGTTGATATGTATTATCTGCCCTTCCCTGTTAAAGGCCGTGACCCCGTCGGTCATGTGCAAAAACAGCGTGTTAAGCTTATTGCGCTCGCCCTCGACGGTTTCGAGCGTGTCGCGCAGAACCCCGGCCATGTCGTTGAAGGTTTCCGTCAGAACGCCGATTTCGTCCCGCGAATGTACCTCCGGCATGGATTTGAATTCGCCGAGGGATATGAGTTTCGCGCTCTTTGTCAGGTTCTCAATCGGAGTTGTAATGGTTTTTGACAAAAGAAAGCTCAGAAATACCGAGATGATAAGCCCGAGAAGCACAGCCCGCAGAATCATCGAAAACAGCGAGGTTGTCAAATCCTGAAGCTCCTGCTTTGTGTCCTTGATATATACGATGTATTTAACCTTGTCGTTTTCGATAATCGGGGCGGCGCGGTCCAAAAAACCGTGCGATATCCTTCTTTCCTGCCCGATTTTCTTGTTTAACGCCGCGATAATCGCGCTTGTTCTCTCCACCTGCTCGTCATTGGAGCCGTAAAGCAGCTTGCCCGTGCCGTCGAGTATATAAAAAT
>JAAYXM010000010.1 GCA_012515925.1 Clostridiales bacterium | reverse complement strand
GAATATGACATGGCCGGGCTTTTGAAGACGTATACGGAAAAAACGTTGTAGTATTATGGGGGGATATAATATGAAAACAAGTGCTATTAAAAAAATCCTATGTATCGCGATGGCGTTGATTTTAGCCATAGCGCAAATACCAGCGTTCGCGCAGGAGGAGACTTCGGTCGGCGAGCCTGCTTTGCTTCCGGGCGAGTCCGAGCCGCTTCGGACGCTTGTATATAATTTACGAAAGATTACAAAGGACGGAAATTACAGCGCGGGAAACGTCGATATTACCGCAATCACGACGTTTGAGCATACTCGCGCCGGCGGCGAGTATGAGGTCTTTCCGGACAGCACAATCGTGACCGACCCGTGGCATTATGTGGGGAAAGGCAGCAACACGTTCGCCCACAGCAAAAACAATAACTTCGTCATAGCGCTCAGCAACGCGGTTGGCGCGTGGGGACAGCTCGCGGTCGAGGTGCCGGCCTCCGGCCTGTACCAGGCGATAAGCGTTTCGAGCATCCGCAACGACGGCGGCATGGTCAGAGTCTGGCTTGCGCCGACGGATGCTCAGAACCCGCGCGCGCCCGTGTATTCGCTGGGATGCATCGACAGCTATAGCAAGACGCAGGTGCTCAACACCGAATTGAAGCTTGGAACAAGATATATAGAGCAGGGCGCGTATATTCTTACATACGAAATGGTCGGGATAAACCCGGCAAACGTAAGCACGGCAAACTTCCGTATTTCGGAGTTTAAGCTGGTGCCCGCGGAGAGCGCGCCGTCAATGCAGGTGGAAATCGGAGAGGTTCCGGAAATAGCCGTGACACAGAGTGTATCCGTTGATATTACGGGCACGATAAGCGACGGCTCATGGCAGGATTTATATGCCGCCGAGATAACGGCTGAGCCCGAGGATACCGATATCGTGTCGGCTATCGTGACCACAGGCGCGGACACATTGACGCGCTCGCTTCAGTTAACGGGTCTTTCCGCCGGAACGACAAATATAAATATCACGGTCACGCTCGACGGCGTCGAGGTATATACCGCGGCGTTGCCGGTAACCGTTTATCCGTTCGGCGAGTTCGCGGAGGCCGAAATGCGGGTCGAGGGCACCGAAACGGGCAGGATTCCGATAAAGACGCTGCGCAGGCTGAATCTGTCGCTGCGGGATGTGGATGGGATTCCGATACCCGTCGAGTCCGCGTCTGTACGGTACGAGGTTGACCCCGCTGACGTCGCGCAGGTCAGCGCGGACGGTGTCTTATTCGCGACAGGCGAGGGCATTGCCACAATCACGGCAATTATTAATGTGGAGGGCGTCGAGAAATCCGTTTTCGCGGATATAGACGTCAAGGCCTCGGGCGAAAACCTGCTTTCCGGCATAAACTCGGATTTCGAGGGCGAGTATTCCGCCGGGGATTGGCGCTGGCAGTGCAGCTACGTAAAGCCCGCAAACGGCGACAGCATCCCCCAGTGGGGCGAGGTCAGAAACGCGCCGAGGGACGGGAACAACGACAACAGCGCGTTCGCGGTTGTGCTTAACCCAAATATGGTTCCGAACTCGGCGTCGACCTCCGCGGTTATCCAGCTTAAGGCCTCCGAGAGCGGGCGTATAGAGGCCTCGGCCGGCAGGCTGTACGAGCTTTCGTTCTATATAAAAATTGAGGACCTTACGAGCCCGGACGGGGTGACGTTTAACTGTCAGGTCGACATGTACGGGTTTGAAACCTCGAGCGTTACTACGCCCGAGATGAAGCTTGCCCGCGCTTTCAACCTGAAAAACTACTTAGATTACCCGGACGGGTTTTCCGATTGGGTTAAGGTTACGATACCCGTTTCCGCGCCGTCGGATTTCTCGGAGACACTATGGATTACGCCGAGAATAGTTATAAGACACCCGAATTACAGCACGGTTACGCATAACGGCTACGGCGGCGTATACCTGTTTGATGATTTTGAACTCAGGGAAGTGGGTTTAGGCTCCGTCGAGGCGGAAACACAGGATGAGATAAGGGGATTCGGCGATACCGCGAAGGTAAAGCTTTCGGCGTATTCCACGACGGGCAATCTTATAAGTATCCAGCAGGAGAGAATTAAGGGCGTCACAAGCATCTCGAGCACCGACGAGCTTGTGGTATACGCTTCGGGGCTCACCGAGGAGAGAATGACAGACGGGGATTTCGCGAACACAAGCACGGTTTTGTTCCAGCCCGTGTTCACAGTCCGAGCCGGCGGTAAAAACGGCAGCGCGGATATAATCGCGGAAATCACTTTGGACGGCGTCACGGAACGGGCGGAGATACCCTTTGATTTAGCGGGCATGCCGAATGTTATCCGCGATGTTGACATCGTGCCCGCGAAAAGCGAGCTTTCGCCGGGCGAGAGCACGACCACGCAGATAACCGCGGTAATGATGGACGACACGTCCGTTGACATGGAAACCGCCGAAGTCTATTATGAAAGCACAAAGCCGGAAATCGCTCTTGTTTCGGAGGACGGCGGGATTTCGGCAATCAGCCCCGGTACCGCGGATATCAAGGTTTATGTGGGCGTAAACGGCGTAGTCAGGTATGACTCATGCCGGATTACGGTGCGCGACGATTCCCGGCTTGACAAAGCGGTGCTCGGACCCGACCCGCTTCTGATTGAGCCGTATACCGGCAAAAAGCTCAGCATTCACGGCGTACTGGAAAGCGGCTATAAAACGGAGTTTCCCGGTACAAGCGTAAGCTATGAAATAGTCGAAAGCGAGCCGGAAAACGCGGTTTCGGTTTCAAGCGAGGGGCGTGTAACCGGACTTTCTGCCGGACACGCGAAGATAAGAGCCAGGGTTAATTACGGCGGTGAGGAATATATATCTAACGTAATAAGCGTAGATGTTATCCCGCGTGAGATTGACGACAGGATAGCGCTGGATTTCACGACCTACCAGTCGGGCAACGCGCGGGACGCCACGCTTGAGAAGGACGGCTGGAAGCTGAATCAGGAAAAAAGCTCGCCCGCCGTATTGAACATGTCGCTGGGATTCAGGTTCCAGGCATACGGTATCCAGGCGCAGATTTCGGTTCCGAACACGCCGCGTGATTCCGATACGGCATTCGATTTCGTCGTAAAGAAAAGCGGCAGCTACGCGTTTTTCTTCCGCGGCGGAAACTATGCGAGAGGCGCTTTGGCCGCGCTGTATGTAAACGAAAGGTTTGCCGGAATGTATGACTTCAGCAATAACGCGGCGGATGTAGTTAACGGCACGACGGTTGAATTAAACGACGTATACTTAAACGCAGGCGTCAATACGGTGACTATCCGCTCGATAGGCTCATTGGACAGCTCAAACCCCGGATATATACAGTTTCCCGGCATGATACTGCTCTACCCCATCGATTCGGCGCACGAGCTTGACACCGCGGAGATTACGGTACAAAGCTCGCAGCTTGCGGTGGGCGAGTACACGTATTACGAAGCTAAAGCCCTGACAACAGACGCGCGCGAGGTTTTCTTCGGAAATCTTATAAACGGCGGTACCGACCCGATCTGCAATGCCTCCGTCACAAGCAATCGTCCCGAGATAGTCAGGGTCGAGCCGGACGGAAGACTTAAAGGCCTTTCAAACGGCATGGCGGAAATTACGTTTTCGGCAACCGTAGGCGGTGTCACACGGACGGACAGTGTGAATATATTAGTCGAGGATTCGGATATCTCGGCGTTGTCGATATCCCTTTCGGACGCGCTGTATATCGGAAGAAGCGCGGTGATATCCGCCGCCGCGATACTTGATAACGGCAGAAGGCTCGAAAACGCGGATATTTCATATACGTTTACCTCCGGAAACGGGCAGGTGTTCACGGTATCGGGCAACACAATAACGGCGACGGGCACGGGAAGCGCGCCGCTGACAGCCCGAGCCGTATTCAACGGCAAGACTTTTACGGATGAAATTCAGGTGACTGTATTGCAGGACGGATTTGACAGCGTCAGATTAAGCGCGCCCGCGTCGGTGCTGCGCCCGGATTCGGAGGGCGTGCAGCTTGACATAACCTGCCTTGACAACCACGGAAACCCTGTGGATATGACCGGCGCGCAGGTTTCGTTTGAAAGCGATAACGAGCAGGTTGTCACGGTATCGGAAACCGGCTTTGTTACACCCGCGGGTTTAGGCTCGGCGTTTGTGACGGCAACTGTGAACATTGGCGGCGTCACGAGCTCGGGCGGAACGTATATATCGGTACGGCAGGGCAAAATTTCACGGACGTACTATACCGAGGACAAGCTCGAGGCAGCGCGCGAAAACGCGATAAAATACTCATGGGCGAGCAAGGAAGTGAATACCGCGCGCGCAAACGCGGATAAATATGTCGATAATATCGATATGCTCTGGTCGCTTCCCACGCCGCAAAGCCTGCCGAGAAGCATAACGGTAGGGCTGTACAACGACCCCGACGCGCGCAGATGCCGTTACTGCGGCGTCGATTTGGGTCTCGAGGTGTTCACGTATCCTTGGATTTCAAATCCGTTGAATGACCCGTGGAAGCTGAAATGCCCAATCTGCAAGCGCAGGTTCCCGTCAAACGATTTCGGCGGATTCTACAATCTCGGGCTTGACGAGCACGGGGTTTTCAACCGTGAGCTTGCGCATGAGCGAAACAGCCGGCTTTTGGAGGACGGGAAAGACGGCTATCTGAAAAACACGCTTTATCCCGAAATGGGCGACGGCTGGGGCGTTGACGACGGATTCGGGTATGTGACGGGCAGAACCTATCCGAACGGCGTTAAAGAGGTTCATACATACATCGCGTACTACAATCACTGGGGAGTCTGGTACACAAGCGGATTCCAGAACAACGCGGGTATCGTGATGAAAGCGGCGGACGCGCTGTCGCAGGCGTATCTTCTGACCGGAGAGGCCAAATACGGCAGAGCGGGAGCTATTTTAATAGACCGTATCGCGGATTTGTACCCGGATCTTTCTCATGCGAGCTATCTCGATTTCTCCAACGCGAACAGTCAGGACGGACTGGGCAGGATTTTAGGGCGCATCTGGGAGCCTACGCTGCAAAAGGTGTTCGTCAAGGCGTATGACGCGCTGTTTCCGGCATATGACGACACGTATGTCGTAAACTACCTTAAAAACAAGGCGGCATCCTTAAAGCTCGACAACGACAAGAGCAATCCTCTGAAAATCCGCGAAAACGTCGAGAACGGGCTATTAAGGGAGATTTACAGAGGCTGCAGAAACCGCGACATTTACGGCAACTTCGGCATGCATCAGGCAACGCTCGCGCTTGCCGCGGTGACGCTTGACAGTCAGCCCGAGACGAACGAATGGATAGACTGGATATTGCGCGCGCCGGACCCGAATTCGCCGGACCGCGTGAGCGGCGGCAGCGTGCTTCCGCGAATCGTCGAATCCGTCGACCGTGACGGGCACGGCCTCGAGGTCGCGCCCGGGTATAACAACATCTGGCTTACCGACCTTCTGAATATCGCGGACACGCTTACCGACTATCACGGCAATGACATGGCGGACATATACAATCACCCGCGCATTCGGCAGATGCTGACATCCATGATGCCGCTTACGATTAACCGGCGCGTCACGCTGCCTATCGGTCATAGCGGCAGAACCGCGCAAAAGAAAAGCTTTGCGACGGGTATCGACACGCTGATAAAAGGCTTTTTGGAGACGGACGATGTCCGCGCGGCGCAGTTTATATACTTCTTAAACGGCAATTCGGTCAAAAACCTCAAAGGGGATATTTTCACTAAAGACCCGGAGAATATAGGTGAAAAGGTTCTGAAAGTCATAGAGGAGCACGGCGAATATGACTTCGACCGCAGCGAGCAGCTGCCCGCGTACGGTTTTTCGATATTAAGGCGCGGCACGCAGCTTAAATCCTCAATCGAGGACGTAGATACACAGCACGGGTACTATATGACATACGGCAGGACATTGGGACACGGGCACTTTGATTCGCTGAATATAGGCGTCCAGGCGTTCGGGCTCGAGTTCGCGCCGGATTTGGGATATCCCGTAAGCACGACGGATGTAAGCGCCGACCAGTGGATTGATACGACAATAAGCCACAACACCGTGATGGTGGACAACAAGCCCCAGTCGAAAATCCCGAAGAACGCGAACCCGATGCATTTCGACGACGACGGATTTGTGGCGGTTATGGACGCCGAGGCCAAAAAGGTATATCCGATGCTTGTATCCGATTACAGGCGCACGGTTGTCATGGTAAAGGTAACCGACGAGATATCCTACGGCGTGGACTTCTTCAAGGTTCACGGCGGAAGCGACCATCTCTACAGCTTCCATGCTCAGTCCGACGAAATCGCGGAGATTAAAGGGCTTAATCTGGTTAACCAGACCATGGGCACATACGCGGGGCCGGATATTCCGTTCGGAGATAACAATACCCGTCCCCTCGGATTCAGCTGGCTCAATCATGTACGCCGCGCGGTTGCTCACGGTGACAAGGGCTTTGAGATTGACTTCAAAATCAAGGATTTCAACCGTCTGCTGTCCGCGAACCGGTCGAAGGACTTAAGGCTTAGAATGACCGTACCCGAGGGAGTTTATCTTGACGAGGTGAGCATCGCCCGCGGCTTGCCGCCGCAGCGCATGGAGAACGCCGCGATTCCGTATATGGAATATGTCCTGGCGCGCCGCCGCGGCACGGACCTGGATTCGCTGTTCACCACGGTTTTCGAGCCATACCGCAAGGACCGTTATCTTGAAAAAATCGAGCTTGCGCCGATAGAAAAAGTTTCCGGCAGCGAGCTTCCGGGAGACTCCGCACGAGCGCTGAAAATACAACACGTAAACGGACGTGTTGACTATGTTGTATATGCCACAAACAATTCGGTGACCTACAGTATCGATAACCTGTTTGAATTTAAAGGGTTTATCGGTGTTAACTGCCGCGACGAAAACGGCAGGTCGCTGTATTCGTACGTGCAGGACGGCGAAAAGCTCGACAGTTTAACCGCGCTTCCCGCCGTTATGGGCAGGGTAGTGGATTTCACACGTGAGCTTACGCTTGAAAACAGCCTTACGGTTAAGACGGACACGCAGGTTGACCCGACGGAGCTTGTGGGCAGGTTTGTCTATATCGAAAACGACGGTACGGAAAATGCCGCCTATCAGATAGTCGGCGCCGAGAGCGCGGGCGACGGAAAGCTTGTGCTTGACGTGGGCAGGTCTTCGTTCGTACGCAACTATTATGATATCAGGGATTTAAACCGCGGCTTCGTTTACAATATCGAGAAGAACCAGAGGTTTAAAATCCCGCTGTCAAAGAGCGTCGATACATCGCCCGTTTTTACGCAGATTGAGGAAAAGAACGTTGACGCTGGCTCCGAATTAAGGTTTACGGTGGGGGCGTCAAGCCCGGCCGACAAGGCTCTTGTGTACCGCGCCGAAAGGCTGCCGCGCGGCGCGAGCTTTGACGCCGGAGCACGGCAGTTTAAATGGGTGCCCGATAACGGACAGGTGGGAACCCACTATGTGACAATATGCGCGAGCGACGGGGATTTGGAAACGCTTCTAAACGTTAAAATCAACGTCCACGGCTCAACGAAGGGCAAACCGGGCGGGAATGAATCACCCGGCACGTCTCCGTCGCAGCCGGGCGGACCCGGCGGAGGCCCGGGAGACGACCCCGGAACCGTACCGTCAGAGCCGCCGGCTGACGATTACCCCGTGCCGGCCGAAAGATTTAAGGATTTGGCGGGCTATGACTGGGCGCGTGACGATATACACCGATTGGCGGAGCGGGGGATAATCCGCGGCACGGGCGAAACCACATACTCGCCCGGCGCGAACATAACCCGCGCGGACTTCACTCTGCTGCTTGTGCGGGCGTTCGGTTTAACCTCTGAAAGCGCGGATAATTTCGCGGACGTTAAGAACGAGGATTATTTTGCCGCCGCGCTTGCGGCCGCGAAGGCGAACGGGATTGTCACGGGCGTCGGAGACAACAGGTTTAACCCGCGCGACGGGATAAGCCGCCAGGATTTATTCGTTATTCTGGAACGGACGCTTAAAAAGCTCGGGATTGAGCTTGCCCCTGCGGACGCCTCGGAGCTTTCCGGGTACAGTGATTACGGGGATATTGCGGATTACGCGAAATCCGCAGTTGCGACTCTCGTGAAAAACGGTATTGTTTTCGGAACCGGGGACAGGATAAACCCGCGGGGCAGGGCAACACGCGCCGAAGTAGCTGTGCTGCTCGGCCGGCTCCTCAAAAGCTATATGGATTAGTATTACGCGCTTGTAAAATTAACAAAACAAAGCTCCGGCGGTTCACCGCCGGAGCTTTGTAATCGATTATTATTCGTTTATGTAGACGCGCGGGACGCGGGACGTTATCATGCAGAGCAGCTCGTTTGAAATCGTGCCGCAGACGCGGGCGACCTCCTCAAGCTCGATGCATGCCCCCGAGTCCTCGCCGAAAAACGTTACGGTATCGCCGGGCTTTACATCGGGCAGATCCGTAATATCGGCTATGCACATATCCATACAGACGGTTCCGATTATGCCGGCATGCCTACCATTTATCAAAACGCTACCCTTGTTTGTAAGCTCCCGCCTTATGCCGTCGGCATAACCCGCGGTAACCACCGCGACTTTGGTTTCGCGCTCCGCCGTATAGCGTCTGCAGTAGCTTACCGAATCCCCGGGCTTTATGATTCTTATATCGCCCACCCGGCTTTTAAAAGACATAACGGGCTTTAACGTCACGCCCTCCGGGCGGAAATCGCCCGGGAACGGGCCGTATAACGAAATGCCGGGACGTATACAGCCGGTATGCGACTTATCAAAATACAGTATCGCCGCGCTGTTAGCGCAGTGTATCAGCGGAAAGCTTATTTTTAAACCCTGAAGTCTTGATATTAGCGATGAAAACAGCGAAAACTGACGTTCCGTATATTCTTTGTCCGGATTGTCAGCGTCGGAAAAATGCGTGAAGATTCCATGCGTTCTCAGATTGGGCAGCGTTATAATCTCAATAATGTCCCGCGCGGCGGTTTCAATATTATTTTCGTCGTGTACCCTGATACCGAGTCTTGTCATTCCCGTGTCGATTTTTATATGTATATCGCAAGTCTTTTCGAGCTTCTGCGCGGCGCGTGACAAAGTCCGCGCGTATTCAAGACCGCACACGGCCTGGGTGATGTTGTTTTCTATAATATCCGCCATATATTCATAAGGCGTAGGACCCAGAATCAGTATCGGACGGGTAATTCCGGCCTCCCGCAGCGCGGCAGCCTCGGAAACGCACGCGACCGCGAGATATTCCGCGCCGAGCTTTTCGTATAAACGCGCCAGCGTGAGCGCGCCGTGACCGTACGCGTTGGCTTTAACCACCGCTATCATGTGTTCGCTTTTCGAAAATCTTTTAAGCTCGTTGAAGTTGTGCGCCGCGTGGCTCAGGTTGACCTCGGCCCAGGTTCTTCTGTAATCCCGCATACAGTCAGATTCATCCCTTTTTTAGTTTGATTAAGATAATTATACATTGAAACCATTTATTATTCAATGACTATAATAACAAAAAACAGAGCCGAAACCGCGGTTTTTATTGCCGTTTTTAATTGACAAAAGAGGAATAAGCAAATAAAATGGTGAAGGGTTCAAAGACACAGGATAGTTTAATAAAGGATGATAAAAAAATGAATAAACCGTGGGAAGCGCATATGAAGCCGTTCAGGATATTCGGCAACCTGTATTTCGTCGGGACATATAAAGCGTCATCGCACATGATAGATACAGGAGACGGCTTAGTATTAATAGACACAGGCTATCCGCAGCAGCTGTATCTGGTGCTTGAAGGCGTTCGCGAGCTTGGCTTTAATCCGCGAGATATTAAATATATCGTGCATTCACACGGCCATTATGACCATATCGGCGGGACGCGCGCGCTTGTGGAGCTTTACGGAGCCAAAACATATATCGGCGCGGGCGATGTCGATTATGTTGACGGAACGCTTGATCTGACATGGGCAAGGGAGCTGGGACAAGAGTATCATGAAGCGTTTGCGCCGGATTACGCGATAAATGACGGGGATATAATCAAACTCGGGGAAACGCGGATAAAATGCGTTTCGACGCCGGGGCATACGCCCGGCACAACGTCGTTTTTCTTCGATGTCAAGGACGGAAATTCGACATTAAGAGCGGGTATGCACGGCGGCGTCGGTGTTAACTCCATGCTTAAAGGCTTTTTGGATAAGTACGGCCTGAGCTATGAATGCAGAGACGCTTTTTTCGGCGGGCTGGAAAAAGTTAAAGACGAAAAGGTGGATATTTTTATCGGCAACCATGTCTGGAACAACGATACCTTAGGTAAATACAAAAGGATGCAAACGGAAAAGGAAAACCCGTTTATAGATAAAACCGAGTGGCCGCGGTTCCTCGATAGCTGCAGAGAAAAGCTGCTTGCGGAATTGAAAAACGAGAGCGCCGGATAAGAAAAACGAAAAAAAGCGGGGTGCAAAGCGCACTTCGCTTTATTGCTTTGTAAACGGTTTTGCGGAAGCGGAGTCTACCGCTGAAAAAGCGCGTTTTTAGATAACAGACAGATTGCGGAATTCTCGTCAAGGGGTTCGGCAATCAGATACCCCTGTATTTTATCGCAGCCGCACTCAATTAAATATCTCATCTGGGCTTCGTGCTCGACACCCTCTGCCACAGTGCAGTGTCCGAGCTTATGCGCCATTGATATGATATCTTCGGCGACCGCTTTTTCTTTTTCTATCTGCATAAGACTGTCTATAAAGTATTTGTCAATTTTTAAACAGTTGACATTCAGCTCGCTTTCGCGGGCAAGGGACGAATAGCCCGTACCGAAATCGTCAATCAGTATATAAAGGCCGTGTTTTTTTAGTCTGCCGATGATATTGTTTATCTCCTCGTATCTGGAAGTAAACACCGACTCGGTTATCTCAAGCCCGATGTTTTTCGGGCTGACGCCTTTTTTCTCGATTGTTTCGATTATATATTCGGCAAAGCCTGTCTTTAAAAGCTGGATTACGGAAATGTTAATCGAAATATTGACGTCATAAAAGCCGTTGTCGTAAAGCTTTTTAAGAAAATCCAGGGTACGCTCGAATATTTTTTCGCCGATTGGGATAATCAGCTTTGTCTTTTCGGCAATCGGGATAAATTCACAGGGCGATATATTACCGAGCGTTTCATCGTACAGTCTCGCGAGCGCCTCAAAGCCGCAAATCCTATGGGTTTCGAGGTTGAGTATCGGCTGGTAAAGCAGAAACAACCCGCTGTCGTCCTCGTAGGCGGTTTTTGTTAGAGCGCGCTTTATTTCCTCCTCGCGGATTATCCGGTTTTCTATTTCCTCGTCGTAGAAGCATACCCCGAAATCACTTTCGGATATCTCCATGGCTCGCTCGGAGGCGATAAGCAGCCTTTTGAGCATGAGGTTTATATCCCTGTCGTTACTGTTTGAAATTTCCAGAATACCGATACCCCCGCCGACCCGCTCGATTTTTAAAAGCGAAACCAGCGTCTCGGTTATCTTCGCGCATAAGTCGAGCAGGGAATTCTTATCCTTGTAATTCGTCAAATAAAAGACGAACCGGTTTTCGTAGGTATTAAACAGCATGCAGTTTTCCCGGCAAAACACGCTTAACGCGGCGGAGGTTTTTTTGATTAGCTCCTGCGTATAGTGAAAGCCGTATATCGAGCTTAAAGCCTGTATCGCGCCCAGGTTAATCGCGATCAAGGCCCGCTTACCGTGAAAACGCACTTTTGAGTGTTCGTTTAATAGGTTTTCCAGATAGCTTCTGTTATACAGCCCGGTCCACCTGTCATGCTCGTTGCTGAATCTTAAGCTGTCCTCGATTTTTTTCCGGTCCGAAATATCGAGGACAATTCCCTCGAGCGCCTCCACCTCGCCGATTTTGTCATATATACCCTGCCCCATTTCGAGCACCCATTTGCGCTTGCCGTCCGCCGTGACAATTTCATATTCGTATTTAAACGGCTCGCGGTTTTTAAGAATTCTCTCCCATTCAGCCCACAAGACTTCCCTGTATTCCGGAGCTATCAGCTCGTTAAACGACAAATCCCTGTTATACAGAAAGCTTTCGGGCGGGTAGCCGGTAAGCGCGAAACAGCCGGCGGACACAAATTGCATCGTCCAGTCCCTGTCGTATAAGCAGCGGTAAGCCAGACCCGGCAGATGCGAAAGCAGAACGGATTTGCTGCGCTCGCTCTCACGCAGATTCGCTTCCGTCTCTTTTTGCTTCGAAATGTCCTGAACCAGGCAAATATGGCTATTTCCCCGCGTCGTTATAAGGGACGCAACAATCATCTGCACCCATACAAACGAGCCGTCCGGCTTTATGTACCGTTTTTCCATCGAATAGCTGTTTATTTCCCCCGCGAGGAGTTTTCTGTAATTCGCCAGGTCGATTTCTACATCGTCGGGATGCGTAAGCTTAGCCCAGCCGTGCGTTACAAGCTCGTCCCTTGTCCAGCCGGTGATTTCCTTAAACGCCGGGTTTATGATGAAGGCCGGGTTGTTATCACAGTTTTCAGGGTCGGGATTGTGGGAGACCGCGATGCCGATTGGCGCCTGATTAAAAATTATTCGAAACGCCAGGTTTTGCTCATGAGTTTTCCGGTATAGCTCGTTTTGGATTTCAAGCAGCTTTACATGAATACCTATCCTGGCCTTTAAGGATTCCGCCACAATCGGCTTTCGAATATAATCGTCCGCGACGGATTTAAGCCCCCTTATTTCGCTTGCCGGGTCATCGCTTTCGGTAAGAATCAATACCCGCGTTTTTTCGCGGCGTAATGAAAGCGTGTTCAGAAGTTCAAACCCGCCGTTTTCAGGCAAACCCGTATCAATAATTATTATATTTATATCATTATGCCCGTGAAGTATTCCAACGGCTTCATCAAAGCCGCCCGCGCGGGAAACGTCGTATTCGCTGAGTGAATCGGTTATTGCTGTGCATACCGGCGCCGAATTGCTGACAATCAATATTCTAACAAACACCGCTCGCCCCTCCTTTATCGATTTTTTTGAATCAAAATCGCTGACGTCGGCTGCTTGTTTAAATATTCTTTTAGTTTTAGAATTATATCATATTATGATGAAAAAATATATATTTTGTATAAAAAAATAATTTTTAATTATTATATAGAAAAACGGTGAAGCAATCGGCGGCTGCTTCCTCCCGCTTTCGGAAGGTAAATTACCCGCGGCTCACGGTAATTTATTAATACAACGGATAAGAGTAAAAATGCTGATTTTTTGGTAATATTTATAGACGTAAAGTATTGAAATATAATACATGCTCTGCTATAATTAATAAAGTTTTTTAAAGTAAACAGTCGGGGATACTGGAGGTAAATCAGTTATGAAAATTCTGCCCAAAATCGATATTCATGTGCATTCGACCCCGGAAGAGCGTTTTCTGATAAATATAGGCGACTACTCCTATGCGACGCCGGAACAGCTCCGTAAAATCTACGATAAAACAGGCGTTGAAAAAGGCGTGCTGCTTCCTTCGGGCAATTACGGCGCGGGCTCGTACGATATGGTATCCATGCGCGAGGCGCGGGATATGGTAAAAAACTATCCGGACACGCTGGGGTGGTGGTTCTGCTCCGTTCATCCGCGCGCGGGCAAGAACACGCCGGACGTTGACCTTTCGCACTTCATTAACCAGCTTAAGGCGCACGGCGCGCGCGGTATAGGCGAGCTTACGTTCAATATGTATTTTGACGACCCGTATGTGTTAAACCTGTTTAAGCATGCCGAAAAATGCGATATGCCGGTTATTATACATATAGGAAACATGGGCGGCGATTACGGCCTTGTTGACGAGCTGGGACTCCCGCGGCTCGAGAAGGTGCTTAAGATGTTCCCGAAGCTTCGTATACTCGGCCATTCACAGAAATTCTGGGCGGAAATCGGCAGCGACTGCACGGAGGAAAACCGTAACGGGTACCCGACGGGCAAGGTTACGCCCGGGCGCGTGGTGGAGCTTATGCGTAAATACCCGAACCTCTGCGGCGACCTATCGGCGGGCTCCGGTTATAACGCAATCTCCAGGGACCCGGAATTTGGCGCGGCTTTCCTTGAGGAGTTCCAGGACAGACTCTATTACGGCACGGATATATGCTCGCCGACTAATATAAATAACCCGATGCTTAAGCTTTCCGCGCTGCTTGACGAGTTTATGCAAAACGGTAAAATAAGCTATCGCGCCTATGAAAAAATCAGCCGCGGCAACGCGCTGGATTTACTCGAAAAACACTGACATTATTCAAATTTTGGGTTTGAGAGGTAATTGACAATGACAGAACGCGAAAACATGTTAAGAGTGATAAGATTCGAGAGGCCGGATTACATACCCATGAAATTCTGCATCAACAATGCCTGCTGGCAAAACTACCCGCAGGAATTCCTGTTTGAGCAGATGGAGGCGCATAAGTTCCTGTTCCCGGATTTCAAAAGGCCGGAAGGGAAGTACGTGCCCGAATTCCATTCGGTAGGCAGAAAAGACGAGCCGTTCGTAGACGATTGGGGATGCACATGGGAGACGGCGGAAAACGGCATCACAGGCACCGTTACGAAGCACCCTCTTGCCGAATGGGCGGCTTTTGAAAACTATAAGGCGCCCGACCCCGGGGTCTGTATGGGGATAGGCCCGGTTGACTGGGATGAGGAAAAAAAGAAAATAGAGCTCGAAAAGGCACAGGGCAAGGCAATAAACCGCGGACTGCGGCACGGACATACGTTTCTCCAGCTCTGCGATATGCGCGGCTATGAAAACCTGATGTTTGACATGGTTGACGAGGAGCCGAGGCTCGATAAGCTCATCGAAATGATCGAAGAGTTTAATATGTATATCGTAAATAAGTATATCGAGCTCGGCGCGGATATTATCACCTACGCCGAGGATTTGGGCATGCAGCACGGTCCGATGCTTTCGCCCGCGCATTTCAGAAGGTACATCCAGCCGAGCTATATGCGGCTGATGAAGCCCGCCCAGGATAAAGGGCTGATTGTGCATATGCACTCCGACGGGGATTTGCGCGTGTTGTTAGACGATATGTTAGAGTGCAAAATCAATATAATTAACCTGCAGGACCTTGTTAACGGAATTGACTGGATTGCCGAAAAGCTTGCGGGCAGGTACTGTATCGAGCTTGACATCGACCGCCAGTTTGTTACCGCGGGCGGAACGCCCAAACAGGTGGACGACTTAATCCGCGAGGAGGTCTCCAAAATCGGCAGAAAAGAAGGCGGCCTGATGATGATTTACGGGCTTTACCCGGGAATCCCGCTTGAGAATATCAAGGCGCTTATGGACGCCATGGAAAAATACGCGTTCTACTACAGTTAAAATCTCTGCCCGCTTTGCGGGCGGGGGGTCCCGGATACTGCGGGCGGTTAGGCGCTATCTCAAAAAACACGAAAAAAATCTGCCCTGCCCGCTTCACGGGCAGGGCACTGTTCTAATCTTAACGGAGAAAAAGGGGGAGTATCTGGTTGAAGAAGTCACTGATTAACGAGCGAAAACTCATGGATGAACTCGAAAGCAGGTATAAATTAAGCGTCGCGGACGCGGTGGCGCTGCTTGATGTCTCGGAGGCTACCGTTCGGCGTATCTTCAACTCGCTTGAAAAAAAGAGCCTTGCCATCAGGACTTACGGGGGCATCCGGCTCGCGGGCGAAACGCCGTTCGGTTATTCCTTCGAAAAGGTTAAGGAAGAACAGGCGGAGGAAAAGAAGCTTATTGCAGGGCATGCAGCTAATCTCGTAAAGGACAATAGCGTTATTTATATCGATTCCGGCACCACGACCGCGCAGTTCTGTCTTGGTTTGTTGAAACGCTTAAAAAAGAAGGAAATCGGAAACATTATCGTTTTTACAAACTCAATCGAAAACATGAATATCCTGTCCGGCGAATGCGATATCAATTTAATCGGGGGAAGATACAGAAGCCATAGAAAGGATTTTTTCGGGTACATCGCGGAATCGGCCGTGAAAATGCTCAGGTTTAACGCGTGCTTTTTGGGAACGGACGGTTTCAGCGACGATTTTTATCTTATGACAACCGATTTTGACACCGCGGCTTTAAACGAAATTGTCGTGAATAATTCAGAGGAGATTTATATATTAGCCGATTCAAGCAAGCTTTCCAAACACTCCTTTGTAAAATACTGCGGCATAAACAAGCCTAATCTGACTATCATAACCGATTCGAAAATAATCGGGCAGGAGATACTGCCGCAGCTTAAAAAAACCGCGAATCTGCAAATTGTTTAAGAAACAAGACGAGAGCTGAACCCGAAGTTCAGCTCTCGATGTTTATTCGGTATTTATAGTGTGACGGTATTAAAATTCATGGCCTCGGCAAGTACACGCTGTATAGTAAGATTAAAACTCTCAAGCCTCTCTCCGGGATAAGGCGCGGTGTCGTCATAGAGCTTTATATAGAGCGGCAGAAGCCCGATTTTTATCATCGTTTATTAATCTCCTGTATAAGCATATCCGCGTTGTTATAAAATACATCTTCAATGTTTGTTTTATTTAGCCCGCATTTTTCGGCGGCTTTTAAAAACGCGGCTATTTCCTCGTAGATGAAAAAGGTAAGCTCCTCATCGGTTTCTCTCATGTGCCTGTCACCGGACAAATCGCCGTAAATCCCTTTCGGCACGAGGTTAACATAACACCAGTTTTCGGTAACGCGTCTGCATCTCATGCGAAGAATAGGCATATCGCTGCCGAACAGGATTCTTTTCGGGCCGACGGTTTTAATAAGCTTTTCGAATACGAAATAATTGGTGTTTGCCGAAATATCAAACAGCATGTTTTCCGTATTCTTTAAAACCTCAAATGCGTTTCCGATATCCTCGTCGCAATATGCCCGGCCCACATGCGCGATGATAAGCCTGATATCAGGGTATCTGCGCTCTATTTCAAGCATTTGGCTTAAATTAACGGGGTCTTTAAGCCGGCCATTACGGGGGATATGAAGCATCAGTATTTTGCCATGCTTATTTAGGATTTCAAGCTGGTGCGGCGGCGCGAAATCAAATATCTCTATTTCATCGACCGGGATATGCGGCGGCGCGAAATTCAAATACACCTTCGCGCCCAAAAAGCCTTTCAGTTTATTATCAAAATCCTCCGCGGTCCATTCCGGCTTTGACAGTAAAAGCGCGGGAAGGTTGTATTTTGCCGCGCATTCTGTGATATAGCCGTTGCCCTTATTTATGTCAAGATTTGTTTCCGGCTGGGAGAAAATCATCGGGGTAACCCGCTTTCCGGGGAAAAGCAGGCGATAGGTTTCAAGTAAATCCTCTATCGGGTTTTCCTTCGCGACAAGCGAAGGCCAGTTTACCGAACGGTTTTCGTTTTTTCCGGTCATAAACTCACCGCGCCAGACATGTGTGTGGATATCGATAATCGAGTCGGGCAGAAAGCCCTTTATATTATCGTTAAAATACCGTATATCCGACAGGTTTACGTCAAAAAGCCCGCTCACCGAGTACACTTCCTTTTACAGTTTTATATTTTTGTCTTATCATAATTACTTAGCCCGCGGCGCGGGCGGCGCTCTCTAATCAAAAAAATCGATTACGCTTTTTATCCCGGTTTTGTATTTCTCATATTTCTCGTTATAACGGCAAACCGCGTTTTCCTCTTTCGGAATAATCTGTCCGCCGGAATTAAGTTTATTTAAATCCTTAAACATGCCCTCGGCATGCCCCGCGTTTACGGCCGCGCCGTAAGGCGCGGCGTTATTGTCCGGGGCCTTATACAAGTCATAGGGCAGGACATCCGTCAATATACCGCTCCAAAGCCTGCTTTTGCACGCGCCGCCCATGAGTTTAACGCTCGAGGGCTTGTCGAATTTTTCAAGCGCGTACCTTAGCTGAAACGCCACGCCCTCCATTATCGCCCTCGCGATATGATATCCGGTGTGTTCCAGTGAAAGACCCATAACGCAGGCTTTCGCGCTTATGCTGTTATCGGGAAACGCGCTGCCCGAAAAGTATGGGTAGAAGAAAAGGCTTTCGCAATCCGAGCTTTGCGCGTGCCTGTCGATATCCTCAAAGCTTTCGGACGCCGCGAAATTGTTTTTAAACCATTCCATGCACACCCCGGCCGTGGGCACCGTAGCGAGATTACCCCATAATCCGTCTATCAGATGGGGGCCCGGGGCGATATATGTGTCCGTATTGAATACCGGCCCGGCGGTTATGTAAAGTATCGCGAAGGCCGTTCCCGCGGAAATCATCGCCTGTCCGGGATTTATCGCGCCGCAGCCCAGCGCGGCGCAATACTGGTCATGTCCGCCGCTTATGACCTTGACGCCCGGCGAAAGCCCAAGCGTTTTCGCGGCTTCCTTCGTGAGCGTGCCTATCTGTTCGCCGGATTTTTTTATTGCCGGAAGCCTTGACTCGTCAACGGAAAGAATGTCGAGCAGCTCGCGGCTCCAGCGGTTGTTTTTAATATCGTAAAGCTGTGTCATTGCCGCGTTAGAAGGGTCGATACAGTATTCGCCCGTGAGTTTAAAATTAACATAATCTACTGTGGACAAAAACTTATGCGTTTTCCGAAACAGCGAAGAATCTTCGTCAGACAGCCATTTTATCTTGCACAGGTTAAGCCCGGCGTTAAGCTTGTGTCCGGTTATATTATAATAATAGTCCTCGCCATACAGGTTAAGAAGCTCCCTATACTGCGCCTTGCTTCTTGAGTCCATCCAAACCATGGCGCTGTCCAGCGGCGCCCCGTTTTCATCGGCGCAGACAAG
>JAAYXM010000111.1 GCA_012515925.1 Clostridiales bacterium | reverse complement strand
TCTGCCCGAGGGCGAGTACGGCGAGCTCGTCATTACCACGCTTACAAAAGAGGCGCTGCCCGTCATACGCTACCGCACCGGGGATATCACGCGCTTAAACTACGAGCAATGCGAATGCGGGCGCACGCATGTACGCATGGACAAGGTACAGGGCAGAAGCGACGACATGCTTATTATCAAAGGCGTCAACGTGTTCCCGTCCCAGATTGAAAGCGTGCTTGTCTCAATCGAGCATATCGGTCCCCACTATCAGCTCGAGGTGCGCCGTGAAAACTTCATGGACACGCTTACGGTCAACGTCGAGCTTATAGACGCGTCCTTGCTTGAGACGTACAAGGAGCTTGAAAATCTCCGCGCGGAAATAAAGCATAAGCTTCGCACCGTGCTCGGCATAGACGCGAAAATAAACCTTGTCTCGCCAAAAACCATCGAGCGTTTCCAGGGCAAGGCAAAACGCGTTATAGATTTAAGGGATAAAAGTTAGAAGGAGTAACCTGTATGGAAAAGAAAATGCTGCTCGGCAACGTGGCGGTGGCGCGCGGTTTGTATGAGGCGGGCTGCCGGTTCGTTTCAAGCTATCCGGGTACGCCGAGCACCGAAATAACCGAACACGCGGCGAAATACGACGAGATTTACGCCGAGTGGGCGCCGAACGAAAAAGTCGCGGTCGAGTCCTCAATCGGAGCCGCAATCGGCGGTGCGCGCTCGTTTTCGGCGATGAAGCATGTCGGACTCAACGTCGCCGCGGACCCGATATTTACCGCAAGCTATACGGGCATAACCGCGGGCTGCGTAATAGCTGTCGCGGACGATATGGGTATGCACTCGTCGCAGAACGAGCAGGACAGCCGCCACTACGCGCGCGCGGCGAAGCTTATGATGCTCGAGCCCGCGGATTCGCGGGAATGCAAGGAGTTTACGAAGCTCGCGTTCGAGCTAAGCGAGAAATACGACACGCCCGTGCTGCTTCGGCTTTCGACGCGGATTTCCCATTCCCAAAGCGTTGTGAGCCTTGATTCCCGCGTTGACGTTCCGCTGAAGGAATATAAAAAGGATATCTCGAAATACGTAATGATGCCCGGCATGGCAAAAAAGCGTCATGTAGTAGTCGAGGAGCGCGAAAAAAAGCTTCGTGAATTTGCCGAAACCTGCGATTTAAACAAAATCGAGATGAACGATACGAAAATCGGCATAATCGCCTCGGGCATAGCCTACCAGTACGCGCGGGAGGCTCTGGGGGATAAGGCCTCGTATTTTAAGCTCGGGCTTATTTACCCGCTTCCCGTCGAGAGCATAAAGAAATTCGCCGCGCAGGTGGATAAGCTTTATGTGATTGAGGAATTAGACGATATTTTCGAGACCCACCTTAAAAAGCACGGTATAAAGGTCACCGGCAAAGAGCTGTTTTCGAAAATCGGCGAGTATTCTCCGAATACAATCCGCGAGAAAATTTCAGGCGGGGACGTACACGCCGCCACGGCTTTTGACGCGCCGCCGCGCCCGCCCGCACTTTGCCCGGGCTGTCCCCACCGCGGGATTTTCTATGTGTTAAGCAAGCTTCGCCTTACGGTTTACGGCGATATCGGCTGTTACACGTTAGGCGCGCTTTCGCCTTTAAACGCAATGGATATAACGCTCTGTATGGGCGCGTCCGTGAGCGGAATTCACGGCATGAACATGGCGCGGGAACCGGAATTTGCGAAACACAGCGTCGCGGTAATCGGCGATTCCACGTTTATACATTCGGGAATCACAGGACTTATTAATATCGTATACAATCAAAGCCCGTCCACCGTTATAATACTCGATAACTCGATTACGGGTATGACGGGTCACCAGCAGAACCCGGCAACGGGGCTTACGCTCAAAAACCGCCCGGCGCCGATGCTTGACCTTGAGGCCATGTGCCGCGCCTGCGGTGTCGCGCGCATACGTGTCTGCGACCCGTATGACTTAAAGGAATGCGAAAGTATCGTTAAGGAAGAGCTTTCAATACCTGAGCCCTCGGTTATTATCGCGAGGCGCCCGTGCGCGCTGCTTAAAAGTGTTAAGCGCGGCGAGCCCCTTGCCGTTGACGAGGAAAAATGCATAGGCTGCGGCATGTGCATGAAAATAGGCTGTCCCGCAATCAGCCTGACCGACAAGAAAGCGCATATAGACAGCGCACTTTGCGTGGGCTGCGAGCTTTGCGGGAAGCTTTGTCCGAAAAACTGTATCGGGTAGGTGGCGTGTTATGTATAACATTATGATTGTGGGCGTCGGCGGGCAGGGCTCGCTGCTTGCGAGCCGGATACTCGGCGCGCTGTATACAAACCGCGGATTTGACGTCAAGGTAAGCGAGGTTCACGGCATGTCCCAGCGCGGGGGCAGCGTCGTTACCTACGTCCGCGCGGGCGAAAACATCGCGTCGCCGATAATCGCGCCCGGGGACGCGGATTTGATACTCGGCTTTGAACAGCTTGAGGCGCTGCGCTGGGCGCATTATTTAAAGCCCGGCGGAAGCCTTATATACTCAACTCAGGAAATCAAGCCCATGCCCGTGCTCACGGGCGCTATGGAATATCCGGCCGACATACCGGTAAAGCTTGAGGAATACAATATTAAAAAGCTCGCGGTTGACGCGCTGACAATCGCGACCCGCGCGGGAAGCCCGAAGGCGGCAAACGTCGTGCTGCTCGGCGCCGCGTCGGTACATAGCGGAACGGATATAAGCGATTGGGAAACCGCGCTTCGTGAAACCGTCCCGCCGAAGTTTCTGGAATTGAATCTGCGGGCATTTAAGGCCGGGCGCGAATGCGCAGCCGATTAATCAATACGGGAGTGATTATATGTATTGGAACCAGGAAATAGAAACCATGCCCAGAGAGAGCATTGTCAATCTGCAGGGCGAACGCCTCGCGGCATGTATACGCCGCGTTTATGACAACGTAAAGCCGTACCGGGAGAAGATGATCGCGGCCGGCGTAACGCCGGAGGATATTAAGACCGTGGAGGATTTAAGAAAGCTCCCGTTTACCTACAAACAGGATTTACGGGACAACTACCCGTTCGGGCTGTTCGCGACGCCGCTTGACGACGTCGTGAGAATACACGCTTCGTCCGGCACAACGGGCAAGCAGACAGTCGTGGGTTATACCCAGAACGACCTCAATATCTGGGATGAGCTTATGGCGCGCACGCTGACCGCCGCGGGCGGCAGCCGCAAATCCGTAATCCACGTGGCTTACGGGTACGGGCTGTTCACCGGCGGGCTCGGCGCCCACGGCGGCGCCCAGCGCATCGGCGCGGCGACGGTGCCCGTCTCCGTCGGAAACACCAAGCGCCAGATTCAGATTATGCTGGATTTCGGCTCATCACTTCTGTGCTGCACCCCGTCATACGCGCTGCATCTTGCCGAGGCAATCGAGGAGGCGGGTATCGACAAAAGCGCGTTGAAGCTTAAATCCGGCTGCTTCGGCGCGGAGCCCTGGACCGGGGAGATGCGAAGCGAGATTGAAGCGCGGCTTAACATAAAGGCATTCGATATTTACGGATTGAGCGAGGTAATGGGCCCCGGCGTTTCGTTTGAATGCTCCGCGCAAAGCGGTCTGCATATAAGCGAGGACCATTTTATCGCGGAGATAATAAACCCGGATACCGGTGAACCGCTCCCCTACGGCGAGTCGGGCGAGCTGGTATTCACGTGCATTACCAAGGAAGCGTTGCCGCTTATCAGGTACAGAACACGGGATGTTTCGTCGCTTATAGCGACCCCCTGCGCCTGCGGGCGCACACATGTGCGCATGACCAAGCCCGCGGGCAGGACGGACGACATGCTCATAATCCGCGGCGTCAACGTGTTCCCGTCGCAGATAGAAAGCGTACTGCTTAACTTCGGTGATGTTGCCCCGCACTATATTATTATCGTAGACCGCGTCGATAATCTGGACACCCTCGAGGTGCAGGTGGAAATGAGCCCCGCGTTCTTCTCGGACGAGGTGCGTAAAATCGAGGAGCTTGAAAGCAATATCCGCCGCGAGATTGAAAGCGTTCTGGGACTCGCCGCGCGTATCAGGCTGGTCGAGCCGAAGAGCATTGAGCGCAGCGAGGGTAAAGCCAAGCGCGTTATCGATAAACGTAAATTAATTTAAGTAGTTTAAAAACACGGAAAATTAATGTATAATTAGATTGAACAAGGGCTGCGGCTTAATAGAATGGAGGGCTATCAATGATTATCAATCAAATCTCCGTCTTTATCGAGAATAAGGAAGGAAGACTTGCGGAACTGCTCGAAATCCTTGCCGGCAACAATATCGACATCCGCGCGCTTTCGATTGCGGACACCGCGGACTTCGGCATCCTAAGGCTTATCGTAAACGACCCCGAGCGTGCCATGAACGCGCTTGAAAAAGAGGGCGTTACCGTTTCCAAAACCCAGGTCATCGGCGTCAAATTAAACGACGCCCCGGGCGCCCTGGCGCACGTTCTGAACGTATTGAGCCGGCACCATATTTCCGTCGAATACACATACGCGTTTATTACACACAGTAAAAACGAGGCATGTGTTATACTCCGCGTAGAGGATAACGACAAGGCGATTAATATCTTAAATCAGAACGGCATAGAGCTGCTCCGACATATAAACTGAAATAATACCCTGTCCTTTCACCGGCGGGAAGCGGCAGGGTATTTAAAAAAACGCCGGGGAAGGATATGTAAAATGTCAGGTCTTACGGCAAACGAGGGCAAGAATTCCGCGATAGAGGTAGATGGAATAAGATACCTTCGGCTGCCCATCAAAACACATGTAATCGATGAAAACGATAAAATACCGGATGTCGCGGAGCGCTACGCGGCCGAGCACTTGGAAGACGGCGATATCCTGTTCGTATCGGAAAAATGCGTCGCGTGCTCGCAAAAGCGCGCGATACCGCTCGCGGAAATAAAGCCGCGCAGGCTCGCGAGGATTCTATGCAAATTCGTGTATAAGTCCCCTTACGGAATCGGGCTCGGTATTCCCGAGACCATGGAGATGGCGCTTAGGGAATGCGGCATCTGGCGGATAATCTTTGCCGCGATAATCAGCGCAATCGGAAAGCTTTTCGGCCGGCGGGGCTGGTTTTACAAGATTGCCGGATACCGCGCCGAATCCATCGACGGGCCTACCCCATACACACTCCCGCCGTATAATAAATGCGTCGTGCTGGGCCCCGAAAACCCTGATAAGGTCGCTTCGGAGATTGCCGCGCGCATAGGCTGTACCGCGGTAATCGTTGATGTAAACGATTTATCCGGCAAAATACTCGGCTCATCGGACCCGGATATCGACCGGGAGCTTTTGGCCAAAATTCTTAAGGACAACCCCCTCGGCCAAAGCAGCCAGCAGACACCTATGGGCATTATCCGGAAAATCGGGGAAACGCCGGACGAAGGCGAGACTGAAGACGAAACCCCCGTTGAAGCCGGGGAGCCGGAGCTTCCCGCGGAGACCGAAGATGCGCCCGCGGAGGAAACGCAGGAAAATAATATACAAACCACAGAGGAACCCGATGACGAAAAACCGGAAGAACAATGATATACTGCTTGACGCGCTGGCGGAAATCGCCGAAAAGCGTTGTTCGGAAAGCTTTTTAAAAATCGACGCGGTGTCGCAGAAAAACGCGGCTCGCGTCCTTTCCGCGTTTAACAAAAACCGCGTGAGCGAGTCCATGTTTTACGGCACGACGGGCTACGGCTATAACGATTTGGGGCGCGACACGCTCGACAAAATCTACGCGGACGTGTTCGGATCCGAGGACGCGCTTGTGCGTATCCAGTTTGTCAACGGTACCCACGCGATAACCTGCGCGCTGTTCGGCGCGCTGCGCCCGGGGGAAACCCTTTTGTCCGTGACCGGAGCGCCGTATGATACCATAAGGACGGCAATCGGCATTGACGGGGATTACCCGTGTACGCTTATCGAGTACGGCATAGAATACAGGCAGGTTGAGCTAAACCCGGAGGGTTTGCTTGATTTTGACGCAATAGCGCGCGCATTGCGCGAAATAAAAAGCGGGACGGTGTTCATGCAGCGCTCCCGCGGGTATTTAAACCGCCCCGCCCTATCGACGGATGATATTCAAAAAGCCTGTGAGTTTATAAAATCAATTAACCCCGATGTAAATATTTTCGTGGACAACTGCTACGGCGAGTTCGTCGAAACCCGCGAACCCACGCATGTCGGCGCGGATATTGTCGCCGGCTCGCTTATCAAGAACCCGGGCGGCGGGCTTGCGCCGACGGGCGGATATATCGCCGGCCGGCGCGATTTGGTTGAGCGCGCCGCAATGCGGCTTACGGTCCCGGGAATCGGCCGCGAATGCGGCTCGACGCTCGGCAACAACCGTCTTATGTACCAGGGGTTTTTCAACGCACCGCACGTTACGGCGCAGGCGCTTAAAACCGCGGTTTTCGCCGCGGCGCTGTTTGATGAGCTCGGGTTTAATGCAACTCCGCGCCATGACGAGCAAAGGCACGACATAATCCAGATAATCGAGCTCGGCTCCGCCGAACGCGTAACCGCGTTCTGCAAAGGCGTACAGCAGGGCGCGCCAGTGGATTCGTATGTCACTCCCGAGCCGTGGGATATGCCGGGCTATACCTGCCCGGTCATCATGGCGGCGGGCTCGTTTATACAGGGCGCGTCAATCGAGCTGTCCGCGGACGCGCCGATGCGGGAGCCGTATAATGTTTACCTGCAGGGCGGGATTACTTACGAGAGCGGCAAAATCGGGATTTTAAAGGCCGCCGAAACGCTGCTTGCCTGCGGCAGTTAGGAAAATAGCCGTAAACTATCGGCAGATGAGAGAAACATTTACAAAGGAGTTATAACACTATCCTTTAACAAAAAGGGGTAGTGTTTTTATATGCACTGCCAAATTAACCGGTATCGGCAGAATAAACGCCCGTACTGCCGCGCCGAAAACATTGCTTGATATCCTCAAAGCTGAACAGGCGGCAAAAACCTCCGGCGGCATCTATCATAAGGTACAGATCGAGCTAACCTATAATTCCAATCACATTGAGGGCAGCCGTCTTACCCACGACCAGACACGCTATATTTTTGAGACAAACACCATAGGCGTGGCCGGAGAAACGATTAATGGAGACGATATTGTCGAGACAGTGAACCACTTTAAGTGCATCGACATGATTATCGCGCGGGCAAAGCGTTCTTTATCCCAAAAGTTCATCAGGGAGCTGCACCTGACGCTGAAAAGCGGTACGAGTAACGCGCGGAGCGGCTGGTTTGCCGTTGGCGATTATAAGCGTATGCCGAACGAGGTCAGCGGCAAAGAGACAACTCCGCCGGAGGAGGTGCACGCCGCGATGAGAGCGCTTCTTTCAGGGTATAACGCGGTTAAGGAAAAGACGCTCCAGGATATTATCGACTTTCTTGTCCGCTTTGAGTTAATCCACCCGTTTCAGGACGGAAACGGGCGCGTCGCGCGGCTGATCATGTTCAAGGAATGCCTGCGAAAC
>JAAYXM010000110.1 GCA_012515925.1 Clostridiales bacterium | reverse complement strand
CCGCTATCGCAGTCGGCGAAGCAGAGGCGATACTCACCGCTGTGGTTGGCGGTGAAACGGTTGAAAGAAGGATTGCGATTATGGTAACGAATGATAGTATTGCCGGTGTTTCGGCGGAGCTGACGGACGGAAGTGTGGCGGTCGGTGATACGGTAAGGCTTACGCTTGCGGCAACCCTTACAAACGGACTACCGTTAAATAACGCTGATGTCAATTACAGCTTCACAAGTAAAACCCCCGATACGACAGTTGTTGAAAACGGGGAGATAAAGGCGATAGCCGCAGGCGATGCGCAAATCGAAATATCTGCGTCCTTCATGGGGAAGACGGTTAAAACCGAGCTTAACCTGACCGTACACGATGAGGTATTGACACAGGTATTGCTGATACCCGGATCGTCCGTTATCCGTCCCGACGGTGACGGAACAAGGATAACCTTAATAGGGAAAACGGGGCGCGGCAACGACATTTCTTTAGACGGCGCAATTGTGGAATTTATGAGCGAATTTCCCGATATCGTAGCGGTGGACAACGAAGGAAATGTAACCGCCGTCTCAACGGGCTCATCGCTTATAACGGCTAAGGTAACGTTAAACGGCAGAACCGTTACCGGAAACTGCTACATCTCCGTCGCCATAAACAGAAAAGCCGAACCAAGCTACTACACGCCCGCAAAGGTTTCCGCCGCGCGCGAAAACGTTAAAAAATACAATTGGGCAAAGAAGCTGAAGGATGACGCCATAGCCGCTGCGGAAAAGTATGTCGGAAGAGAAGAGCTGCTTTGGAATATGGTGACGTCACAGGGGATTCCGCGAAGCGCCACGGTAGGGCTAATGGATGCGCCGAACATCTTCACCTGCAGGTATTGCAATACCAATCTGCAGTCGAAATACGGCAACTACCCGTGGATTGTAAAACCCATGCAAGACCCGTGGAAAATCCAGTGCCCCTCCTGCCGCCGCAGGTTCCCGTCCAATGATTTCGGCGGGTTTTACAAGCTGGGATTAAACGAGCGGGGCGAGTTTGACGTCGAGCTGGCGCACAGCAGAAACGCGGAGCTTGTTGCGCAGGGGCACAACGGGTATTTGAAAAATATACTTTATCCCGAAATGGGCGACGGCTGGGGCGTTGACGACGGCTTCGGATACCGCCCGGGTATAACGTACCCGAACGGTAAAGAGGATGTACACACATATATCGCGTATTATAACCACTGGGGATTGTGGCTTAAGTCATGGATGGGTCCGGTAAGCGGTGTTTTAACCGATGCGCTGGACAGCCTGCGTGACGCTTATCTTTATACCGGCGAGGCGAAATACGGCAGAACGGGGGCCATACTGCTCGACAGGATTGCGGATGTTTATCCGGGTTTCGACCTTCTTGTATACAGGGATTATTACAATTCGCACGGGTATACTTACCGCGGAAAGATATTAGGGTGCATCTGGGAGCAGATAACGGCAAAAAGCTTCGCGTCCGCGTATGACGCGTTCTTCCCGATGATGGACGATGTGTATGTTGTAAACTTCCTCAAAAAGAAGGCGGAAACGTACAATCCCGACAACAAAAAGGAGAATCCGCTCAGGATACGGGACAACTGCGAAACAAATCTTTTACGCGAAATATTCAGGTCCTGCAAAAACGCGAATATTTACGGAAATTTCGGTATGGTACAATCCGCCGCCGCGCTTGCCGCGGTTGTACTCGACTCCGAGCCGGAGAGCGGTGAATGGATCGATTGGGTGCTGAGGCCGGGTATTCTGGCAGGCACAACCGACGTAAAAGGCGGAAACACGCTGCATCAATTGGTTGACACAATAAACCGCGACGGAATCGGGAACGAAGCGGCGCCGCAGTATAACAGCTTATGGCTCGAGTATATCGAGATGATAGCGGATATACTTGACAATTACGAAGTCGGCGCGGATTTATATGATCATCCGAAATTCAAAAAAATGTTTGATGCGTTAATGCCGCTGACATTGGCGCGCCGTGCGACGGCGCAAATCGGCGACTCGGGCAGTACGGCGGGTACGGGCTTTCAACTGCTCCCGGACAAATTGATGAGAGCATTCCTGAAATATAAGGAGCCGAGGCTTGCGCAGATTCTCTATTTCTTAAACGGCAGCAGCGAGAAGGGTCTGCACGCGGATGTTTTTACTAAATCACCGGAATCCGTTCAGGATGAAATTCGCGAAATTATAAACCGGCACGGCGAGTATGATTTTGATAAAAGCGAAAACCTGACAGGCTTTGGTTTTGCTATACTCCGCGCGGGTTCATATTACGACAGCGAAAACATAAGCAATATTAAGGACACCCAGCGCGATTTCTGGATATATTACGGCAAAGGCACCGGCCACGGTCACCCGGATGCGCTTAATCTGGGTATACACGCATACGGTCTGGATATGGCACCCGACATGGGCTATCCCGAAACCGCCGACTATGCTCCGAACCGTGTTCAGTGGCAGGTTAATACGATCAGCCATAATACCGTGGTAGTCAATGCCAAAATGCAAAACGGGCTCGCCACGCAGGGCACACCGATGCATTTTGACGATGCCGGACGCGTAAAGGTAATGGATATTGACGCTAAAAAAGCATACACGGAAACAGCGGAATACCGCCGGACACTTGTTATGGTCGAAGCCTCGGACGAGGTTTCGTACGGTATAGATTTCTTCCGGGTAAACGGAGGCAACGACCACCTGTACAGCTTCCATTCGCAATCCGACGAAGCCGAGGTTATGTTCGGCAAGGAAGGGGTTGCTCTCGTTGCCCAGCCCATGGGCTCATATGCCGGTCCGGGTGTGCCGTGGGGTGAAAACGCAAACTACTTAAACGGCTTCAGCTGGCTGTATGATGTCCGGAAAGCAAGCTATCCGGGTACAGGCGAGTTTACGGTTGATTTTAAGGTCAAGGATTTCAGACGCACGCTTGTCAACAGTATGCGGGATTTGCATCTGCGTATGACTATGTTAAATGATTTTGAGCTGAGCGAGGTTGCTCTTGCTAAAGGGCTCGCTCCGCGCACCGGAGTCAACAAACAGATACCGCCTCTTGAATTTGTGCTTGCGCGCCGGATAGGAAACGGTCTGGATACGCTGTTTACCACGGTATTCGAGCCGTACGATAAATCACGGTATATAGAATCCCTGGAGTCTGTGAAAGCTACAGTAAAGGACGGGATTCAGGGCGCGGCGGACAAGGTTAAAGCCGTTAAGGTTACGCACGTCGACGGTCGAAAGGACTATATCGTATACGCAACGAACAACCGCGTTACGTATCAGGTGGACGGTATCGATTTCAAAGGCTTTATCGGCGTATGCACAGTAGTCGGAGATGAGATTGTATACAGCTATGTAAACGACGGCACGATTATCGGGAACAGTACGTTTGAGACGGAAGCGATAACCGGAACAATCCGCGACTTCACGAGGGAGCTTGCGCATGAAAACAGCATTACTGTCACGCCGGGCGCTCCCGTTAATGATTTAAACGATATTATTGGCAGATATATCTATGTGTCTAACGACGGTGTGGAAAACGGCGCATATAGAATAAAGGGTGCGACAGCCTGTGAAAACGGGGATATAATACTCGATATCGGAGATGTTTCCCCGGTCAGAAAATACCGTGACAGTATGGATTTAAACGGCGGCTTTATCTACAATATAGCGGAGGGGCAAAGCTTTAGAATTCCGTTATCGGGAGAATATGACAGCGCGCCTATAATAGCTCCGATTTCGGAAAAGTCTGTTGACGCGGGGTCGGAAATAAGGTTTTATGTGTCTGCCGAGAGCCCCGTGGGGAAGGATTTGACTTACAGTGCGGTCAACATCCCGAGAGGCGCTTCGTTTGATTCCGATACAAAAACGTTTTTCTGGAGACCCGAATCAAACCAGGCAGGGAAGAACTACGCGGAGATAGCCGTAACCGACGGCGCCCTTACCTCTACCGTACACGTGCCCATCAACGTGTTCAGCGCCACAAGCAAAAAAACCGGCACATCCGCGCAAACGCCCGGCTCGAGCAATAATAACCCGCCCGCGCCTGATACGGATACGGATACGGGGGCTTTGCCCGATGAGCCGGGCACGGAGGAGATTTTCATTGATCTTAACGGGTACGATTGGGCAAAGAAGGCAATAATAAGTCTTTCGGAGCGCGGCATAATCAAGGGGCGCGGAAACAGGATTTTTGCCCCCGGAGATAATATATCCCGTGCCGATCTCACGCTCCTTTTGGTTCGCGCTCTAAACATAAACGGCGGCACCGATAATTTTGATGATGTTGATGAAAGCAAATACTATTATGACGCGCTCTCTGCCGCGAAAGCCGGGGGAATCATAGCCGGCGTCGGTAATAACAGATTTGAGCCGGATAAAGAAATATCAAGGCAGGATATCATAGTAATAATCTCGCGTGCCTTGGATAAGCTTGGCATCAAGCTGGAAGAAGCCGATATATCCGTTCTTGACGGGTTTACCGACTCGGCGAATGTATCCGACTATGCAAAGGAGCATTTTGCAAGACTTATCAAAAACGGTATAATAAAGGGCGCGGGCGGCAGAATCGAACCGCTTGCCAAAGCCACACGCGCGGAAGTAGCCGTAATGCTAATGCGGATTATTGATATTATAAATGAAATTTAGAGGAGGATAAAAAATGAAAAGTAAAGTTATTGCGCTGCTAATCGCCGTTACCTTATTTGCGGGACTTATGGTCTCATGCGGCGCGCCTTCGGGGCCGGAGCCGGTGGATAAGGATAATGCCGAGGGCAAGTTATTTACGTCATCAACGGAGCTTTCGATTCTGGTGGGCTCACATCCCAGCTGGCCGTATAATCCGAACTATGTCTTTTGGAAGTATTTCAAAGAGGCAACAGGCGCCACGCTTAACGTCACCTCCATACCAAATACCGAGTTTTCGACGAAGCTGTCACTGCTCATGGCCACGCCCAAGGAATTGCCGGATTTAATACACATACAGAACAAGGCGACGGCGGACCAGTATTCCGCACAAGGCGCGCTTGTTGCTATTGACGACTATCTTGATATGATGCCGAACTATACGGCATTCTGGAACAGCCTGCCCGAGCGTGAGCGCAACGCGTTTTTGATACAACGACTGGGTCCCGACGGGAAGACATATTTTCCGCAGGTCTATGGTTATGACAGGGTTATGAATCTGCAGGTTTGGATGTACCGTAAGGATATATTCGAAAAGAACGGCTTAACACCGCCTGAAACGTTTGATGAAGTATATGAGACCGCGAAAAAATTAAAGGAGATTTATCCCGACAGTTATCCTGTCGCGTTTCGCGGCGGACTCGGGAAAATAAATCTTATCGGCACCGGATTCAAGCCATATTTCGCGTACGATTTATACTACGATTTTCCGAACGGGAAGTGGAGCTATGGTGCTACCGAGCCGGTTATGCTTGACATCGTCAACTATTTCCGCAAGCTCCGTGACGCATCGCTCGTACCACCGGATTACTTGACAATCGCTACAAAGAGCTGGGAAGAGATTATTTCGACCGACCGCGGATTTATGATGCCCGAGTATATGGTAAGATTCGATTTCTTTAATCTGCCGAACCGTAAGCGTGATCCCGAATACACATGGACGATTATGAAACCGCCGGGTGTCAATAAAGGTGAAAACAAAATCGCTAAATTAAACTCTGACCCGACCGGTTATATAATTTGCAACACGGGCGACAAAACACGCATAGAAAACTCGATAAAGCTGCTTGACTGGATGTATTCGGATGAGGCGGCGGAGCTATTAAGCTGGGGCAAAGAGGGCGAGACATTTACCTATGCGGACGGTCAGCGGCGCTTTATCACAGAGGAAGGCGAAAACCCCACCGCAAAATACGGAGTCATGTCATACGGCCTTTATCAAAGGCTTGACCCGGCGGCGGTAACAGTGGCTTATTCCGATGAGCAGGCCGCGATGACCGACGAGGCACTCAGCTATCTGGATGAGAATATAAACCCGATAAACTGGCTTGCCCTGACAGCGGATGAAGCCTCGCGCGCGACAGATTTG
>JAAYXM010000109.1 GCA_012515925.1 Clostridiales bacterium | reverse complement strand
GTGATTTACCGGATACTGCACACTACGCACCACCGCCAGGGCAACAAGTGGTGCATATATCCGATGTACGATTTCGCGCACCCGATTCAGGACGCGCTCGAGGGCATAACCCATTCGCTGTGCTCGATAGAATTTGAGGACCACCGCCCGCTCTATGACTGGGTTAAAAACGAAATCGGGTTTGAGAAGCCGCCTCAGCAAATTGAGTTTTCGCGGCTGAATATAACATACACGGTTATGTCGAAGCGCTACTTAAGGCGGCTTGTGGAGGAAGGCTTCGTCGACGGCTGGGACGACCCGCGCATGCCCACATTATCCGGATTAAGACGGCGCGGCTATACGCCGGAGGCGATAAGAACCTTCTGCGAGAAAATCGGAGTTGCCAAGACTTACAGCATAGTAGAATATTCGTTCCTCGAGCATTGTATCAGGGAGGATTTGAACCGCCGCGCCGACAGGGTCATGGTTGTGCTTCGCCCGGTTAAGCTTGTAATCGACAACTATTCGGCGGATATGGTTGAGGAGTTTGAGGCGCAGAACAATCCCGAAGACCCGGAGGCCGGCACGCATAAGGTTCCGTTTTCGCGGGAGCTCTATATCGAGGCGGAGGATTTTATGAAAGACCCCGTCAAGGGCTATTTCAGGCTTTTCCCGGGGAATGAAGTGCGTCTCAAATACGCGTACTACGTGCGCTGCACGGGCTTTGAAACCGACGAAAACGGCAGCGTCACGGTTGTGCACGCTGAATACGACCCCGAATCCCGCGGCGGCGGAACTCCCGACGGGCGAAAGGTCAGAGGTACTATACACTGGGTGTCCGCGAGACACGCAATCGACGCGCAGGTGAGACTCTACGACAACCTGTTTACAAACGAGGAGCCCGGCGACGTTCCGGAGGGCGGGGATTTTACGGACAATATCAATCCGAATTCCCTCGAGGTCTTAAACGGCTGCAAATGCGAGCCGATACTCAGACAGGCGAAATACCCGTCACACTTCCAGTTTTTAAGACTCGGCTATTTCTGTATTGACGAAAAGCTCTCAGCGCCGGAAATGCCTGTGTTCAACAGGACGGTTTCGCTTAAGGATTCATGGGCAAAGATGAAGAAGGGTCAGGACGGCAATGGATAATTTGTTTAATGAACTTGAAAAAAGAATACCAAAGGGTCGGGTCAGGACAAGGTTTGCCCCGAGCCCCACGGGTTATATGCATTTAGGGAATCTTCGTACCGCGCTCTACACGTATATGATAGCAAAGAGAAGCGGCGGGGACTTCATACTCAGAATAGAGGACACCGACCGCGAGCGGTATGTGGAGGGCGCCGTCGAACTGATTTATAAAACCCTTAAGGAGACGGGCTTAAACTACGACGAGGGGCCGGATATCGGCGGGCCCGTCGGACCGTATATTCAAAGCGAGCGCATGCATATTTACAAGGCCGCGGCGGAAAAGCTCGTTTCCCTCGGCGCGGCTTATTTCTGCTTCTGCGGCAAGGAGACCGACAAAAAAAGCGACCTGCCCGCGAAATATGACGGCAGGTGCTTAAAGCTCTCAGCGGACGAGGTTCAAAAAAAGCTTTCCGCCGGCGAGCCTTACGTTATACGTCAGAAAATGCCGAGGACGGGCACAACAAGCTTTAACGACGTGGTATACGGTAAAATAACGGTGCCGAATGACGAGCTTGAGGACCAGATATTGCTTAAATCAGACGGGCTTCCCACATATAATTTCGCGAACGTCATAGACGACCATTTAATGGGCATTACCCATGTCGTGCGCGGCTCGGAATACCTCTCGTCCGCGCCGAAATACAATCTGCTGTATAACGCTTTCGGCTGGGAGGTACCCGTGTATGTCCACTGCGCCCCGGTCATGAAAAACGCGACCGAGAAGCTCTCGAAGCGCGCTGGCGACCCGTCATACGAGGATTTAATTAACGAGGGGTACTTAAAGGACGCGATTGTAAACTATGTCACGCTGCTCGGCTGGAGCCCGGGCGGGGAGCGCGAGATATACTCGCTTAAGGAGTTTGTGGAAATATTCGATATAAAAGGAATATCAAAATCACCCGCGATTTTTGATATACTGAAGCTTAACCATATAAACTCCGAATATATCCGCGCATTGCCTGAGGACGAGTTTAAGGCGCTTGCAAGGCCGTATATCGAAGAAGCGATAGAGAATCCGGGCATAAATACCGACGAGATAATACCGCTTATACAGCCGCGCCTCGAGAAGTTTACGGATATCCCGCAGCATGTGGATTTCTTTGATAAGCTGCCGGACTATGATACGAGCCTGTACTGCCATAAGAAAATGAAAACCGACGAGCGGATATCGCTTGATGTTTTAAAAAAGCTTGTCGGAATCATTGAGGGAATAAACCCCTGGACACAGCAGAATATACATGACACGCTGTTTGAACTGATAAACTCCATGAACGTGAAAAACG
>JAAYXM010000108.1 GCA_012515925.1 Clostridiales bacterium | reverse complement strand
TTCCTCGGGGATAATAACCGTCTTAATACCGGACCGGTATGCCGCCATGGTCTTTTCCTTTAACCCTCCTATCGGAAGGACTCTGCCGCGGATCGATATTTCGCCGGTCATCGCTATATCCCTTCGGGCGGGAATTCCGGTGAGCGCCGAAACAAGAGCGGTCGCGATTGTGATTCCCGCAGACGGGCCGTCCTTGGGTATCGCGCCTTCCGGGAAATGTATGTGAATATCATGGTTCTTATAGAAATCCGCGTCGATGTCGAACACGTTTGTCCGGCTTCTGATATAAGTAAGAGCGGCCTTGGCAGACTCATTCATTACCGAGCCTAAGTTTCCGGTAATCTCGATTTTTCCCGTGCCGTCGATGACGTTCGCCTCAACCTCGAGTATCTCGCCGCCCACCGCGGTCCACGCGAGACCGTTTACGACTCCCGGCTCGTCGCCCGTGAATGCCTGTTCCTTTTTATAACGCGCCGCGCCTAAAAATTCAGAGATATTACCGGCGGTAACCTTTATGCTTCCGGTCTCGTCGGATACGATGCTTTTTGCCGCTTTTCTGCACACGGTCCCGATTTCGCGCTCTAATGTCCTGACTCCGGACTCGCGCGTGTAGCCGGAAATAATCGCGTATATCGCGTCGTCTGCGAATTTAAGCCGGCTTGACGTCAGACCGTGTTTTCTAAGCTGTTTTTTTATCAGGTGGTTTTTCGCGATATGGAATTTCTCCTCGGTCGTGTAGCTTGTAAGCTCGATAACCTCCATGCGGTCGAGCAGCGGGCGCGGTATTGTCGAGGTTGTGTTCGCCGTGGTTATAAACAAAACCTCGGATAAATCGAACGGAACCTCAAGATAATGGTCGCGAAACGCCTGGTTTTGCTCGGAATCTAAAACCTCGAGCATAGCGGCGGACGGGTCCCCTCTGAAATCGTTCGACATTTTGTCAATCTCGTCAAGCAGGATAACCGCGTTTTTGCTTCCCGCGTTTCTCAAAGCGGTCATGACACGGCCGGGCATCGCGCCGATATATGTTTTTCTGTGTCCTCTTATGTCCGCCTCGTCACGCACGCCGCCGAGCGACAATCTCGCGTATTTTCTGCCGAGTGCCCGGGCAATCGATATGCCTATCGAGGTTTTGCCGACGCCCGGAGGACCTACAAGGCAAAGAATCTGCCCTGTCAGATTCGGAGACAGCTGCTTAACCGCGAGGTATTCGAGTATGCGTTCCTTTACCTTGGTAAGTCCGTAATGGTCGCGGTCCAAGATTTTCTTCGCGGTTTTTATGTTGCTTCTGTCCTTAGTGGTCTTGTTCCACGGCAGCTCTAAACAGGTGTCGAGATATGTCCTGATAACAGTACCCTCCGGGGAGTGGTACTGCATCTTGGTAAGACGTTCTGCCTCTTTGAGAAGCTTCTCGCGAACCTCGTCGGTAAGCTTAAGCTTATGAATCTTAGCGACATATTCACCATATTCGCTGTTAACGTCGTCCTTTTCGCCGAGCTCCTCCTGGATTGCCTTCATCTGCTCACGCAGAAAATAATCGCGCTGGTTTCTGTCAATCTGCTCTTTTACCTTGCCGGCGATATCGCTTTCAATCTTTAAAATCTCAAGCTCCCGGCGTAATAGCTTATTGACAAGAGCAAGCCGCTTGTACGGATGAAGCTCCTCAAGAACGGCTTGTTTGTAAGTGAATTTAGTAGGTATGTTCTGGGCTATATAGTCCGCGAGAGCGCCTAAATCCTCGGCGGATACCACGTTTACCATTACCTCGTGGGTCAGCTTCGGAGCATAGTCTATATACTCCGAAAACAGCTGCTGGGTCGAACGTATAAGCGCTTCGCTGCGTATACTGCTTTCCTTGACGTCCGGTATTTCAAGCCGGCAGATTTCGGCGGAAATAAACGGTTCAAGCTTGATGATACGTTCGATTCTTGCCCGGTACAATCCTTCCACGAGTACACGCGTATTGTCACCCGGGAATTTAAGTATCTGCCGTATTTTCGCCACCGTGCCTATCAGGTAAACATCCTCAATGCCGGGGTTATCGGTTCTTATCTCCTTCTGGGCGACCAGGAAAATCAACTGATTTTCGCGCATCGCCTCGTTAATCGATTGTATCGACCTGTCACGCCCGACGTCAAAATGCAGCATCATTTTCGGAAACGCGGTAAGGCCCCTTAAAGGAATAACCGGCATTGTCTGACAATCAATTACTTTGAGTTCCGACATTCTAAACACTCCTTTCAAAAACGGAGCCGTTAACTAAAGTGCTTTCTTTTTTGGCTTTGATGCCTTTCTTATGATTTCGGGCGCCGACTTTTTCTCGACACACTCCTCTGTAATGACAACCTTCTCTATTTCAGAATCCGACGGTATCTCAAACATGATATCCGTCATAACTGATTCCAGAACCGAGCGAAGACCGCGGGCGCCTATACCGCGCTTTATCGCAAGCTCGGCAATTTTTTCGATTGCCTTGGGCTCAAAGCTAAGCTCAACGTTATCCATTTCAAGCAGGCGCAAATACTGCTTGACAAGCGCGTTTTTCGGCTCGGTCAGAATCCTGACCATGGCCTCGCTGTCAAGCGGCTCAAGCGCCGCTATAACGGGCAGACGTCCGACAAGCTCCGGAATAATACCGAATTTGAGCAGGTCATGCGGCTGGATGTCCTTAAGCAGCGCGCCCAAATCGCTTTTCTTCGTGCTTAAATCCGAGCCGAAGCCGATAACGGTTTTGGAAACGCGCTTGCTTATAACTTTTTCGATGCCGTCAAACGCGCCGCCGCAAATAAACAATATATTCGTGGTGTCAATCTGTATAAACTCCTGATGCGGGTGCTTCCTGCCGCCCTGCGGCGGAACGTTCGCAATCGTGCCCTCAAGGATTTTGAGTATCGCCTGCTGAACGCCCTCACCCGAAACATCGCGGGTAATCGAGGTGTTCTCGCTCTTTCGCGCGATTTTATCAATTTCATCGATGTAGATAATACCGCGTTCGGCCGCCTCAACGTCGTAATCCGCGGCCTGGATGAGCCTGAGCAGAATGTTTTCAACGTCCTCGCCCACATACCCTGCCTCGGTAAGGGTCGTCGCGTCCGCTATCGCGAAAGGGACCTTAAGCATTTTGGCGAGCGTCTGCGCGAACAGGGTTTTGCCGGAGCCCGTAGGACCGATAAGAAGTATATTGCTCTTCTGTAACTCGACATCGTTTTCGCTGTCGTTCAATATGCGCTTGTAGTGGTTGTAAACCGCGACGCTCAGAACAATCTTGGCGTATTCCTGGCCGATAATATACTCGTCAAGCCGCGCCTTGATTTCCCTTGGCTTCAAAAGCTCGAAGCTGACCGCGTCGAACATGGAGGTGTTTTCCATCGA
>JAAYXM010000107.1 GCA_012515925.1 Clostridiales bacterium | reverse complement strand
ATCCATCTCGGCGCCCGAGGCATTTTCCGTCGGATATGAATTCCGGAACTGGGCGGCGGGCAGTTTAACAATCCTGTCCGGTGAGACGGTAACGAAATCTCAGATTAATTCAAAGGACACGTTCTTCATAGCCCAGTATGGCGAACAGGAATCAACGCAGTATAACGTGACGGTTTCCGGCAGCACACAGGACGGAGTATCTCCCTATACTTATAACAGTAAAGTCAGCGTAAGCGCGGCAGGCGCTCCCGCCGGACAGAGCTTTGCGTATTGGATGCGTGACGGGAAGATTATAAGCTATAACCCATCGTACAGTTTTTACGTCTGGCATGACACGGTTGTTGAGGCGGTGTATCTGCCGGCGGAAGATATACCCCCCGCGCTTCCACAGACAATAATGGACGCACCTAAGAAAATCGGAGATAAAGCGGTATTTGCTGCGGAGCGAACAACCCCGGCCGGATTCGAGATGATTGAAAGCGGGATTTTGCTTACCGACAACGCAGTTAACGCAACCGGTTCAACGTTTAATACTGAAACCCCGGGTGTTATCAAGGCAATAGCGCAGTCGGGCGAACCAAACGGTCAGTTTACGGCAAGGTGCGACGACGCGGACGGAACATGGTATGCAAGAGCGTATATGATTTATATAAATGTAAATACCGGAGAACACACGGTGGTTTACAGCAACATCGAAAGCATTTAGCGGCAGGCATCAGGGTGGAAGCGGGAATTTTTCCACCCTGAATTACACAAAAACATGGGGAGGATATAATGAAAAACAAAATATCATCCGGATTTATCGCATTCAGGATGCTGTCATTGATTTTGTCCGCTGCGTTTATTATAAACCTGCTTCCGGGTTTGGGAACCGTGTTTTCCGCAAGGGCTTCGGACTATACGGGTCAGGTTGTAAAGATAACAACCTATGCGGGCGCTTATCAGGATATCGTAAACGGTGACGAGCTAAACGCGTTTACCGATTACGGCGACTCGGGGCGCAACTGGACGTACGCCTTTTCGAATTGCTCAGATACCGCCCACCCGGACAACAATAAAATAAACTACGCCTATTCAACAGGTGCCGCAAGGCCCGGTGAATATTTAGCCTTCAGGATAAATATACCGTACAGCGGTGTTTTCAGACCTTTATTGGAGTATTACAGCTATAGCAGGACGGGTATCGTAGGAGTGTATTTGGCTCCCCTGCCCGATTCGGAGACAGACGCGCGATTATTGGACGAATTAACCGAAACAAACGCATATAAGCTGGGTGAAGCGGATACATACAGCCCGGATATAAAGGTGGACAAAATCGGGTTTGAGGAGACTGAGCTTTCAGCCGGCGAGTATCTGCTGATATATAAAGCCGAAGGGAAAAACCCGGCCGCGAGCAATTGTTGGATGCTCGTGCGCGAGCTTATGCTTGACGGACGGGACCCGAGCGAGGTGCACGAGTATTCCGGCGATACGATAACAATAAAGCTTCCGCCGAAAATGGGACAGACCCGGCTCGAAACTTACGCAAATGTAAACGAGTATTTCGCGGACAACACGGAATATGATTTGCCGACACGTCCCTGGGCATACGTCGACGGAACATATAACACGTCCGACACCTCAGGAAATATAATAGGGCCGACATACATTCAGTTGGCTAATATGATAGGCGGATGGGTAGCCTTTAAGATTAATGTGGAAACTCCGGGAAGGTACAAGGCAAGCTTTACCTATCTGTCGCAGAAAAATAACGGCGCAGTGATAGGCGTTTACTCGGCGCCCTATGACGAGAGCAAGCCCGGCGGGTATTCAAGGGAGGAAATAGCCGCGCTTATAAATCCGTATAACAGATACGGACAAGTAAATACGCGGGATGTTAATACCGAGGTTCAGACCGCGGATATTGACGACATTGCATTTGAACAGGCAGGCAGTTACTTCATAATCTTCCGCGGCGACGCTATGGGGCGCTATAATTATTCGGGCAGCGGTACCTATATGTTCCCCCAGGGTCTTGAGTTAAACGGGATAGTATATGATCTTAGCACGGCGATAATATCCCTGGACAGAAGCACCATCAGCGTGGGCGAAAGCACAACCGTTACCGCCGTCGGCTATCTCAGCAGCGGACAGGTAGCCAAGGGCGCCGAAATCACCTATCAGAGCTTAACCCCCGAAATAGCCGTGGTTGACCGGGAAAGCGGTCTGATAAATGCCGTTTCGGAGGGTGTTGCCGCAATCCGGGCTGTTATAAAACTCGGAGAAGTTGAAATAGTAAAGGAAATAAACCTGATGGTTGCGGACATTGAGCCGGAGGAGCCGGCAGAGCTTGCGGGAGTGGTAGCCGAATATGATTTCAGGCGCGGCGTGTATAACGAGGATGTTTCCGCGGGTATGGGATCGGATGTGCGCACATATACAAGCTATGGAGAAGAACGGGCATGGGCATATGTGAATGATACAATATCCGAAACCGTAGCCGAGCCCGTGCAGATGCTCGCGAACTTCACGCAGATTTTCAGTAAAACCGGAGAATGGGTTGCCTTTAAAATACAAGTGACAAACCCGGGGCGGTACAGGGCAACGCTTGACATGTACTGCAGGAACACCGCGGCAAAAATTAACTTTTATAAACTTGAAATCACGGAAGAAACGAAAACGGACAGTATAAGCATCGAAAGCTATTTAACATCGGAAAACAGGTTTTCAACCGTTGACGCGTATCAGGCAACGGCCGCGGTCGAGTCTAAATATATGGGAGAGGCGGTATTTGAAAACCGGGGGGAGTACTTGCTTATTATGCAGGCGAGTACCGACAATCCGACCTCGCGGAGGTATATGTACCCCGCAAAGCTCATACTCGACGGAACGTCCCTGGCGGAAGTAACCCTGGGGCTTGAATCCGAGCATATAGGCGTAAACGAAAGCATATTTGCCTATGTAATACAGGGAATCCTCGAAAGCGGCGGACGTGCGGATATTTCCGGCGCGACTATAAGCTATTCCTCTTCGAATCCGGAAATAGCCGGTATTGACGCAAAAACCGGGAAAATCACGGGAGTATCAGCCGGTACGGCGGAAATAAGCGTGACCGTCGAAATGGATGGCGTGGTTAAATCCGACAAGCTGTATATTACGGTAGACCTCGAATACGGAGTGGACAGGATTGAAATCAACTCAAGCTCGGTTTCAACCGTGGGACAGACCATGCTGCTGTCCGCCGCGGCAAGGCTGAGCAACGGGGACCGTCTTTCGATTCCGATTGAGGATATGTCGTTTGAAATAGTATCGCAGGACCCTGTCGGGATTGCAAGTCTGTCAGGTTTGCAGCTTACAACCACGGGAGCCGGATTTGTTACGGTGCGCGCAACCGCGACCGTCAGAGGAAACAGCTTTACAAGCGGAGATTTTCGTATAGATATATACGAAAAGCAGGAGTCGGAACATCAAAAACGGTGGGTTTTTAACGGCGCGTCGGGAATGACGATTGACGGGCGGTTATTAACCGCTCCCGCGCGTGATCGGGACTGGGTTTATTATGCGGACAACCTGACGGCTGAATCCGATGCGATAACCATGCTCTCCTCCTGCATGCAGATAGTTATAAAGGGTCCCGGGCAGTGGGTGGCGTACAAGACCGCGATATCCGAGGTGGGGAGCTATTTTGCGAGTACCGGGTTCTATAGCGCGAGCGGCGGCGGCACGACGCAGTATTATATACTGCCCTATACGGGTCAGACGGAACAGGATATTACGGCGCAACTGAACGCAACGCAGCCGATAGGCGAGTATAACGGGAAGGGCTCGGCCGGTAACGGACACGCCGATTTAGGCGAGGTTATTATTCCGCACGCCGGCGAATACCTTATAGTTGTACGCTCAGTTAGCGGGAATATTTATCAGAGGGAGCTTATATTATCCGGTTCAAAATCGCTAAAAGAAATTGATTTTTCGGTCGGTGACGGAGATACCGTCGAGTTTAATCAAAACGCAAATATAACCGTAACGGCAAACCGGCTCGACGGCACCGAACTTGATGTGTCGCAGATCGAGCTTATCTACCGCAGCGCAAAGGCGAGCATTGCGAGCGTCGACGGAAACGGGCAGGTTTCCGCGAGCTTTCCGGGCACCACCGAGATAATAGTAAAAGCCTTTTATAAAGGTGCCTATATAGAGAAGGTTAAGGAGATAACCGTAATAGACAGATCCGAGATGCGGGGGGCAACTCTGGTTGTGCCGGAAGTCGTATATATTAATCAAAAAGCAACACTCTCGGCTTCGGCGGAAATGTTAAACGGCAATATATTTACACTGCCGGAGGACAGCGCCAGATATGTTATCGTATCCTCATCGCCCGGAAACGCGGCCGTAATCGACGGGAATATTCTAACGGGCAATCAGACGGGCACCGTAACGGTTAAAGCGATAATCGACTATTGCGGGAACACCCGCGAGACGGAGGAAAAAACCGTTAGGATTTTGATTTCCGGTAAAACCTCCTCAACGATTTATACGGACGAGGTCAAGGCGGTTGTCAGAGAAAACATAAAAAATTACAGTTGGGCGAAGAATGAGCTCGACACAGCGATTAAGGCGGCGGAAAAGTATATTGACAAGGACGATCTGTTATGGAGCCTTCCCGTTGCTGAGGGGCTCCCGAGATATTACCATATCGCGGAAAAATATGACCCGGATAAGTTCATATGCCCCTATTGCAGGGCTGATATTGCCGCCAAATACAGTGCTTACGGATGGGTAACGAGCGCACTTACATCCCCGTGGAAGATACAATGCCCGGATTGCAAGCGCAGGTTCCCGTCAAACGATTTCGGCAATTATTATAGAATCGGGCTTAATGAAAACGGTGTTTTCGACCCGGATATTGCCAATCTAAACAACAACGAGCTTGTTGCAAAGGGTGAAAAAGGATATCTTTATAACCAGCTCTATCCCGAGAAGGGCGAGGGCTGGGGCGTTGACGACGGATTCGGATATTTTACCGGAAAGGTACATGCCAACGGCGTTGTCGAGCGTCATAATTATATAGCGTATTACCTGCATAACGCATTGTGGTACTGTAATTCCCCGAAGTATGGGAGCCAGACAATCAGAGATGCGCTGTGGTCCTTGTCCAAGGCGTATGTGTATACCGGCGAGTCGAAATACGCGCGTTCGGGCGCAATACTGCTTGACCGTATCGCGGATTTATACCCGGACTATAAATGGGAAATATGGAAGACCTGGCGTCCCGACTCATACAGGGGAAAGATACTCGACAGTGGATGGGAATGCCAGTTGGCTCGGGACTTTATTGACGCATATGACGCGTTCTATCCTATTTACGACGATCCGTACGTTATTAATTTCTTAAGCGATAAAGCCGAAAAATATAATCTAAGTCCGAAAAATACAAAACAGGCCTTGACGCAAAACGTTGAAAACAATATATTAAGGACCGTGTATAACTCCGCGGTGGATTACGAGATAGGCGGCGGATTCGGCATTATTCAGCGTGCGATAATCACGGGCGCCGTTGTTCTCGACTCGCAGCCCGAAACCGACGAATGGCTCGAATGGACATTCGCTCCGGAAATCGCCCCTGATGTAAGAAAGGCGCCTCGTACGGGCGGTGATGTTTTACGCACGTTGATGGATTCTACAACGAGCGTCGACCGTGACGGTAACGGATATCAGGCTGCGCCGGGCTATAACAGAAGCTGGATGGATAGCTTTATAATCTTAGGCGAGGTAATTGCAAACAATGGCAACTACGAAAAATATAACGTATATAACAACCCGAAATTCGCTAAGCTTTTTACGGCGCAAATGGAATACACGCTGGGTAATTACTATACGCCCCAGATCGGTGACTCGGGTGCGGTGGCGTCCACCGGCCTTACCTCGGATCAGGTGCTTGATACGCTGATTATGGCATTTTACCGGTTAAAGACTCCGGCTATTGCGCAGCTTATTTATAAATGCAATAACAACTCGACAGACGGGCTGCGTTACGGTATAACGGTTGAAAATCCGGAAAGTCTTGCGGACGAAATACGTGATGTTATCAAAAAGTATGGGGAAATGAAACTAAAGAGCAAGATGCTGACAGGGTACGGCATGGCAATACTTCGGGACGGCGACATATACAAATCGGCGGATCCCGGCACCGAGATTAACAATACAACAGATTACGCGATTTATTTCGGCAGGAACACCGCGCACGGTCATGACGACCAGCTTAATCTGTTCATTGACGCATACGGGCTCAATATGGCTCCGGATTTGGGATATCCCGAACAGACAGGCACCCAGCCGAATCGCATTCAGTTCGTTGACCAGGTGCTAAGTCACAATACGGTCCAGGTCAACGGCAGGACGCATGGTAATATAGTGCACGGAACGCCGTATCATTTCGATGATTCGGGCATTGTCAAAATTATGGATATCGATTCCCCCACAATATATCCAAACACGGATACATACAGAAGAACCGTGGTTATGGTCAAGGCAAACGAGGATACATCTTATGCGGTTGACTTTTTCCGTGTCAAGGGCGGCAACGACCATGTATACAGCTTTCACTCGCAGTCAAAAAAAATACACGAGACAAAGGGTCTGAATTTAGTTCCCCAGGTTAACGAAAACAACGAGTATATCGGAACATACGCGGGGCCGGATGTTCCTTACGGACCGGACCCCTATACTAATTTAAACTCGTCCTCCGACGGCTACCTGAAATATCCGACGGGCTTTACCTGGCTTAAAAACGTACGCAAGGAGGAAAATCCGCCCGCGAATTTTGAGGTTGATTTTGACGTTACGGATTTCAGGCGTGTTTTAAAGGGCAAAGGAAACAACCTTCACCTGCGCCTGACCATGATTTCCGATGGTTATGAATTAAGTGATTTTGCAATAACAACGACACTGCCGCCAAATGTCGCAACCAATATTCAAAACGGTATAGACAGCCTTGAGTACATAATTGCGCGCAGAAAGGGCAGCAACCTCGATACGTTGTTCACCACGGTTTTCGAGCCCTATAAGAAAACCCGGTAT
>JAAYXM010000106.1 GCA_012515925.1 Clostridiales bacterium | reverse complement strand
TGGATTGCATTATAATACGTCACCGCGGCATCGTTCCGGGCCGCTTATTTTAATGAGTACAGAACATACATGTTATCGAAGTTTAATTCGAGCTCATCGGTAGAATTGTCTTTTCTTCCGTATATGCCTGATAATATCACCTTTACCTTTACACTCCCGTTTTCATCCGTAAAGGTAAGCTCGTCTGGTATGATACCGTCTGTATTTGCCGCCCCGTACTTATCGTAAAGCTTCTTTCCGAACTCATACAGCGCCCGTCTGTATATTTCGTTGTTGTTGTTCATTATAACTATTTCGCGGTTTACACTATCATATATTACATTGGGCGCAGTTTCCGGCTTGCTCTTAGCATAACCGATCACGGTCAGGTAATCATACCCCGTTATCTGAATCGGCAGGTTTTCCTCTATGCGATAACTAAAATATTGTGAACCGTTTTGATAAGTATATTCGTATACATGCTCAAAGCCGAACACGCTTTTCATATCGTCGAATTTAAAGCCCTCGGGCAGGTACTTCAAATCGCTTAAATCATGATTGTCATCAAAGTATCTCAGGATCGAGCTTATAGCCTTTTTATCGTAATTGCCAACTTCCGTGTCCGACTTAACAATCGCGTTATCCTTTATCATCGAGTATTTATTTAAAATGCTCTCAAACCGGTTGTTCTGGCTTATCTTTGACACGGAATAGCAGCTCCACGGCCCGAAAACGGAGAGTATCATAACCAATGACAGTGAAATAAGCGTTAATATTCCCTTTCTATTTCTGAAAAAGCCCATATATATCATATTCGCGAATATCCAGAGTCCGAGAACCAGAACGTAATACCTGTTTTCGGTTATACCGTAAGCGTTTATCCGTATACCCAGTGATACGAACATCATTATCATAAGCGGCAGAATAATCTTAGGATGCCAGGACGCGAAAAACCTTGACCAGTTATTCTTGTCGAAAAGCGGCTTGATTAAGAACAATACCGCCAGCGATATCAGCGAATACCAAAGAACAAGGTGCGCGACCATACCCTGCGGCCAGACAAACGTAATAAGAATTTTCGCGAAGTATATGTATAGGATTACGGTATATGCCGTGAGCAGCGGCGCGATTATATAAAGCAGGAGGATTTTAAAAAGTTTTGGATAATCTATAAGCTCGAGCTTCTCATCAATTGCCGGTATGCCGGACAGGAAATAGCACGGCGCGAAGACCCCCGCGACAATCAGCCACATATCGGCATACAGCTCAGGCTCTACATTTACGCCCAGCAACTTATCGATAGTGAATAAAATCGCGGCAAGCCCGAGAAACAGTACAACGGCGAAGAGCAGTGTCGTAAAGAAACCGGTTATAAGCCGTATTATATAAAGCTCCAGTCCGTCTCTTTTATAGAAATACGGAATAAACGCGAACAAAACATAGAAAGCAATGCTTATCGCGACGTACCGGGTTGTCGTGACAAAGCTGAACTCACTAAAAAAGAATTTGCTGTAAACCGAAAGCAAAATCACGGCAATCGAATAAGCTATGATGCTTTTCGCTAAGCTGTGCTTCGCGCTCCGTTCAAGAAACAGTCTTATGCACAGCGTAACGGGAAATCCGAGCGTTAGAATCAAAGCTGCGCGACTGAGCATGTCAGCAAAATCATCGGGAAACTCCGAGCCGTTGTGTACCAACACGATTGCGATCACGGCAGCTGCCGCGGCAAGAACAATGGAGACCGGAAAACGCTTCAGACTTGAATACAGATTCCCCGTAAGCTTTTTAAATATTTTCGCCATGAATAACACTCACTTTCCGTTATAGAATCGGCGTCTTAAACCCGGTTTGTTATTGGTAAATTGTACCACATGACGGGCGTTTTGTCAATCAAATCGGGGGTGTTTAATTGTATCCACAGAATTGCTTTACTCCTCCCCGCATGGGGAGGAGTAAAGCAATCCGTTATTTTATTGTAATCATACTGCCCGGTGATTGATTGGTAAACTCGGGCTTGGTCAGATTACTTATAAACGTACCCTCGTATTTAAAGCTCCCTGTCATGACCGGTCTTGCGTAAAAGCTGATTTTCCCGCTCTTTTTGTTTTTTTCCTTGTATACCGTAAACGTAACCTGTCTGCCCTTTACTTCGGAAACCCATACGTCATATCTGTTGTTCTGACGGATAATCCGGGAAAAATCCAGCCCCGCGGGAAGAATATGCGCAATACTGTAGCATCCGTCGGGCGCGGATTCGGATATACTGTAGCTTATCTCGCCGGCCGTGAGGTTTTGTTTTGAGCTGTCAACATCTGTGTACTTATGCGAAACTGAAAGCATCGGATTTGTGCCCTGCGGGAAGCCCGGAGCGGTATAAATCACATATGCCTTAATAACCTGATTTATATTTTCGAATTTCATGCTCCGAAGCTGCTCCGCCGTAAGCATAACCGAATAGCTTATATTGAGATTGACGCGCGTTTTCTTTCCGTCTGACACATAGTCAAAAAACGCGGCATCACGATTTACGCTCTGCGCTTTATGCCTGAGCGCCATAGCCTGCTGCAGCAGGTATAAATCACTGACGCCCTGATTTTCCAGTACGTATTGGAACAGCTTTTCGCCCTCGGGCAAATCAAGCAATGTCGCGGCAAGCGCCAGATTCGCGGTGTTTTTAATCGTCTCCTCCCTGCCGCTTCCGTCAATGTTCATATACATCGTGTTACCGGAAGTTTCGCAGTAAGTTTTTATTATCTCGTTTACGCTTTCCTTCGCGTTATAACCGTCGCCTATTAGAATTCGGGCGAGCGCGAGATTAAGCCTTATCCCGGGTGCGGCTTCCGCTTTTTCCGAATTGGCTATATACTGTAAAACCGGTTCTTTCAGAGCGGCAAGCCCCACCAACGCAAGAGAATTAATCAGCGCGTCTTTTTCCTCATTCGAGCGTAAAACAGAATACAGGTATTCCGCCGCGGCGGATTTATTTATGCCCTCGATTCCCGGCGCGCAGGACATAACCGTGGTTTCAAGTGCCGACTCCGGGTCATCGCCGTAGGTAAACGGTGAAACGCTGCCGTCACTTTTCTGGTATTCGGCGATTTTCTGTGTATAATCCGTTTCGCCGATATACATCTTTTCACCTGTGGCGGCGAGAACATCCTCCGCAATCTTCTTGGCAATAAGCTGCTCGACTCTTATCGCTCCCGTTGACAGGATATTCCGCAGCTCTCTTATTACCTGAATCTTTTGCGTATCAGCGAACACCAGCCGCACGGCGCCGTTTGAGGGTATGTCAAGCGTTGTATCGTTTGTAAGATTAAACTCCTTGGTTTTTATTGATGTGGCAATGCTGTCTAAAACCTTGAAATCCGTTGTTATCTTATCCGTAAGCCCGTTATACTCCGCTGAAACGGTGACGGTATGGCTTCCTTCCGTAAGCTCGGGAAGCTCAATTGAATGCCATGGCTCGGATACGCTCGCGCTTTCGGTTTTCTTAAATCCGAGCGACGGTATTTCAACGGTGTATTGAATGTTCCCGTTTTTCTTAATCTCCCGGCCGGCGCACCTGATGCCGATTTGCGGCTTGTCGCCGACAAGGTAGGTATCATAAAGGCGGATGTCGATAAAAAACGGAAGCGTTGATATAACGTTTGTCTTGCCGCTGCCCGCCATGATATCATACGTTTTAAACGCCTGCCAGAAAATCCGCCATGA